>JAOUFU010000158.1 GCA_029858035.1 Phycisphaerae bacterium | reverse complement strand
ATATCGCCGGCCGAAGCAATAATGTTGGAGGCCTCGGAAGGAGAGCAGGTCTTGACGTCAAAAGCCAGAGCCAGCGAGCCGAAATCGGGCAGCTTGTCCACGGGGCCGGACGGGACTTTTTCAGGCTTGTCCGAGAGCTCAATCTGGTCGATGTTGATGTGTCCCCATCCGCCGGAAGCTTTGTCGACAATCTTAATCTGTGCCTGTTTTCCCTGGAATTCCTCTACATCCCAGAAATACCATTCGAGCTTTTCATCGCTCTTGCCGACTGCGGTTCGCACGACTTTGTCATCGATTATAAGGTTGATGCAGGTCTGATTGATATGATTACCGCCTCCGATGAGGAAGTTGATGAACTTTCGCGAGATTTCGAATGGGGGTGAAGTCAGCGTGCCGTGAGGGCCGTCACCGCCAAGATATGTGTTCACCAGACCCTTGCCGAGGAAACCGCTGACGGGATTCTGATCGGGAAGTGTGCCGTGGGCAGGCCCTGCTCCGAAGGCCTGTCCTTCGGCCTTCCAGTCGCCGTAGTCGGGTCCCTCAAAATCGGCCAGTACTATTTTTGGCCTCGGTGACGGGGCATCTTCCGGCGGCGGCGCCTTCTCGGCTGTGTGTACAATCAATGTTCGGTTTTTCTCAGTGGTGATTTGTGAACGGCGCTGGGCCAGGACGGACTTTGCCGAATCGATGAGGACGGCGTTTTCGAGCCATCCTAAAATACCGGCTTCCACCGCCCTATTGGATGTGTTCTCTACGGTGATGTGGAACAGGGTTGCGGGGAGGGCCGAGTCCTTTGCGTTGAGCGGAATGAATGGTGAGAAAGCCTCCATCTCTATTTTTACGGGAAAACTGTTATCCTTATAACGAACAATACCGATGGGATATTCACCGGTGAATTCTACGGTACCAAAATCCCGGTCTAATGGTTTGGCAATGGTTTTGCCGTTGCTTTCGACAACTACAGCAAAGCCCGAATCGACGGGCGAATCGGGTCTGTATGTGCGGTAATTGTCACTTCCATACCCTGAGAAAACGTGTTTGTTAAAGATTTGCCACAGGGCCGGAGTTCCATCGCCGCGAAGGTAAATCTGGCCCGCGGCGATGCCGCCGACCGGCATTCCGATTGTGTCGAGGTCCTTACCTTGATACGTCTGTTGCTTTCCTCGCTCATAAAAACGTTTCACCGCGTCTTTGGAGAGCTTTTTGTCCGTGGGAATGACGTGCCCTTCCCGTATTTTGGCGGCCTGGGCCGTGCAAAGCGATGCTACAAACAAGCTGAAGGCTGCAAACTTAATGATTGTGATTGAAAGTTTTCTCATCATCCACTTCCTTTCTTTTTGTTAAGAGCTATTTATATTTGACGCCCTCCGAGTCAGAATACCTCAGAGCGTAGTTACAAATGCCGGCCTGTCCGCTTCTGAGTGCGGATTCTATGCTCCGGCCAACACGCTAATATGTAACGGCCCTTAGTGCCAATATGACATCAGGCCGCTGCTTTTAACTTAAAGAACAAAATAAATATCAAGATGCACGCAAATGCTATCACCGCCGGTATCGTGAAAATCTGGCTCCACTGGAACTTTTCTTCTTTTCTGAACTTGTCCATTAAGAAACCTGCGAATTGCGTACCGAGGAACAGCCCGATGCCGGTAGTGACTGCAAAGTACAGGGCCTGCATGGAGCTAATTGTCTCTTCGGACGCAAGACTGTTTGCAAAAATCTGGCCGACAATGACAAAAAGCACGTATGCAATTCCATGTAATGATTGGCCTGCAACGATAAGCCATCGTGGTTTTCCATTGATGTAAATGAGGTATAACAGAAGCCAGAAAGACGATCCGACAACCAGTGTCCATTTAGTTCCAATTTTTTCCAGCAATAAGGCCATCAGGAAGAATGTTGCTATTGCCTGCATTGCCTGTGCAATGCCCATCGAAGCGGGCACGTTCTTAGGTGGAATTCCCATGTCCTGCATAAAAGGCGCGGTACTTAGGAAATATAACTGCATCAGGCCAAAGAAGACCATAGAGACTAAGATAAAGATAAGAAAGTTGGCATCCTTTAGCATGGCCATTGCCTGGATGATAGGAATTTCGGTTTTCCCGGGAGGTTCCCTCGCCGGCAGAAGCATAAGACAACCAATTCCCATTATTATTGAAAGTATAGCACCGAGGTAGAGACAGTCACGGCCCTGTTCTCCCGTTTTGAATATCCATCGCCAGCCGCTGAGAAGCCAGCCTATCAAGGCCCAGGCAATGGGTGCCCAGATGAATACCTTACCCTGGTCGGCAACGTCCGAGACGTTTGCGAACAGCATAACGTTTACCAGCGGCAGCGTGGCGGCATAGCACAGACAGTAAAATAGCATGATCACAAAGAGACTTTTGAAGGTTGTCTTTCTGGCCGCCACAAAAAGCAAGAAGGCACCGACAATGTGCGCGACTCCGAGGATCCACTCCGTGTTTAGATACTTATCAGCAAGAAAGCCCGAAATAAGTGGAGAGACGATACATGCCAGTGGGAATGTGGCGTATATCCACCCAGTCTGCTTTCCGCTCATTTTCAGTGGGCCGAGAAGCCGTGCGGCCAATACGGGCATCCAGGCACCCCAGACCGCGTACTCCATAAACATCACAAAGCTAAGGCCAAGATACAATTTCCAATCCATTGTGTGCTCCTTTCCTACAGGTATTAACCGACTAATACGCTCCTAATAACACATCCTTAATCTATCAGTTCTCATTTTGCTTGTCACCAGGCGGATTAAAAAAATTAAGACGTTGTCATTTTAATACAGGCTGTCTGTTGAGTCAAACAACAGTTTTTCCGAAAGGAACATTGTTTATTACGACCAGTAAACATAATGAGAATGCTTAGCTACAACAGTGTGCCTATGGCTTAAAGGGATAGGGATTACAGATAAGCATTTAACTTGCTTTCTTATATGTACATCTTGGAGCAGAAATACTGTTTTTATACCCCCTTAAACACCGTTCATATACTGGAAACATATACAGTAGGGACATCAAAAAACCGATACTAAAAAAGCCAATTCTGATGTGTTTTATATTTATTTATAGGCCCGTAAGTGACGTTATTATCGGCGAATAAGTAAAGAGGGCTTGATTTAGTTTTGAAAATATGCTATAATAAATAAAACTAATTTATCGATAATAACGACTTTAAGGCCCATAAGGTTAGAAAAAATAAGAAAATCGCTATCAGTGGCCTTCAATTAGCATCAACGAGGAAGGAGTAAAAATGTCGAAGTTCGTAAAAACCGCATTGATATCACTACCATTGTTAGTCTTTTTTGCCGGTCCAGGCAATGTCTACCCTGCTATCATAGGGGATTTGGATGGGAACTACCGAATTGATTACAGAGATGTACGGATTTTGGCCGAGGAGTGGTTAGACCCAATCTGCCTCATCTCCGGTTGCAAAGCTGAGCTGGATAACGTTAATGGGGTAGCTATGGGTGATTTGGCCGTGTTGGCAAACAACTGGAAGAGGGAAGAAGCCTTCGTAGTCATCAGCGAGTTTATGGCCTCCAACATTAACACGTTACTGGATGGAGACAACAAATCCTCCGACTGGATTGAGATTTACAATCCGACAGACACGACCATCAGTCTGGCTGGCTGGTATCTGACCGATAATGATGCCAACCTGACCAAGTGGCAATTCCCAAGCGGCGTTGTGATTAAGCCCGGAAAGTTCCTGATTGTCTTTGCCTCGGATAAAAAGTATGAGGATTACCCGTATAATTACCCGTATCTTGATCCTGCCGGTTATTATCACACAAACTTCGAACTCGACCAGGCCGGTGAATATCTGGCGTTGGTGGCACCTGATGGTACGACAATCGTCCATGAATATAAACCGAAATTCCCTGTCCAGTTGACCGATGTCTCCTATGGTCTGGCGCAGCACGCCACTACGCTTGTGCCTACAGGGGCTACCGCTTCATATCACGTGCCCGTCAGCGGCGATGCAGCCCTGGGCACGACATGGACTGAAGTAGCATTTAACGACTCTGGCTGGGATACGGGGAAAACTGGTATTGGCTTCGGCAATGTTGTTCCGGGATTAAACGTTACCTACTACAAGGCAAATACTACCGTAGACAGTCTCACTGCGGCGGAGGCAGTCTTAAGTGATCCATCATCGCAGACTGAGGTGGTGACAGAGACGGCATCCTTGATAAACTATTTCAACACCGGCAACGAGGGCCATTATGTTAATAACAATCCCTTTCCCGGTACGACCATAGGTACTGACATTGAAGATTTTGTTGTCCTTGTTACCGGCATGGTTCTGATACCTGATGCCGATGAATGGACTTTTGGTGTCAACAGCGACGATGGTTTTGGGCTGCAACTGACAAACGGTATCGATGTTTTCAATTCCTCTTACCCAGACCCACGAGGTCCGGGTGACACGCTGGCAACCTTCAACATTACACAAGCCGGTCTGTATGACCTTCGCTTGGTGTTTTTTGAGCGTGGAGGCGGCTCGGAGCTGGAGCTGTTTGCCGCACGGGGTAATTTCGCCGCTTTTGACACGCCCAGCTTTGATTTGGTCGGAGATACGGCCAACGGCGGGCTCGAGGCAAGTAGTTTTAGCAACGAGGTTGGCACTGATGTGCAGGGGCTAATGCAGAATCTCAATGCCTCGATGTGGACACGAATCGAATTTGAAGTCGAAGATCCACAATTCTACGATATGCTGATGTTGCAAATGAAGTATGAGGATGGTTTCGTGGCGTACCTTAATGGCCAGAAGGTCTCCGAGGCAAATGCGCCGAGTCCCGTCCTCTGGGATTCGACGGCAGATTCCGACCGCCCGAGTGAGGAATCTTTGGTCTTCACAAACTTCAATATCATGGCTCATTTGGGTTTACTGTTACCCAAGCCCCAAAAGAACGTGCTGGCCATTCACGGACTCAACGACAACAAGAACGATGGTGAGTTCCTGATTTTGCCGGAACTGGTTATAGCAAAGAATCAAATGGTCCCCCAATATTTTACAACACCGACACCGGAAGGTTTCAACATTTCCGGCACGACTGATATTGTCGAAGAGGTATGGTTCAGCCATTCGCGTGGATTCTATAACGCTCTGTTCCCGCTGACGTTGTCTACCGCTACGAATGGCGCTGAGATCCGTTACACCACCGATGGCTCGCGTCCAACGGCAACTCATGGAAATATTTACAGTTCGCCGCTTCCCATCAGTCATACTACGACCCTACGTGCCGTGGCCGTTAAACCCGGCTTCCTGGACTCTGATGTAAAGACACATACGTACATCTTTATTAGCGATGTCATAACGCAGTCTCCTAACGGCGAAACCCCAGGCCCCGGATGGCCGGCCCAGGGTTATTTTAATGGCCAGCTCATAGATTATGGTATGGATCCCGACGTGGTAAATGACCCACGATATTCAGGTGTTATTGACGATGCGCTGCTGGCAATTCCGTCGTTTTCTCTCGTGACAGACCTGGCTAACATGTTCGACCCGGGGATTGGTATTTGGGTAAATGCAGGGCAGGAAGGCATAGCATGGGAGAGGCCTGTCTCTGTGGAATTAATCAATCCCAACGGCACCGATGGCTTCCAGATAGACGCGGGAATGAGGATTCGCGGTGGCTACAGCGTCGACGGTAGCAATCCCAAGCACGCTTTCCGATTGTTCTTCCGTTCCATATATGGCGCGCCCTATGGCGAGGGCAAGCTGAGATACCCGTTATTTGGCGATGAAGGCGTCAGCGAATTTGACCACATGGACCTGCGCTGCAGCCAGAATTACTCATGGGCCTTCAGCGGAGACGATAAAAATACTATGGTCCGTGAAGTCTTCTCACGTGATGTGCAGGGGATGACGGGCCATCCCTATACGCGAAGCCGTTACTACCACCTCTATGTCAACGGCCATTACTGGGGGCTTTTCCAGACACAGGAACGCTCCGAAGCCTCCTTTGCAGAGACATATTTCGGCGGCGATAAGTTAGACTACGACGTCATTTCGTCGAACTGGAGTGCCGGCCGACAGATGGTCCCTACAGACGGCGACCGCCAAAGCCTTGACCGGCTTTACTATGAGACAATAGCAGGCTTCGATAATTATGAAAGGTACTACAGAGTGCAGGCTCTGAACATCGATGGCACTCCTTATCTCGGTTCGGATCCGAATTATGAGATGTTGCTTGATGTTGACAACCTCATCGATTTTATGATAATCGAATATTATACCGGCGACTCAGATGGTCCTGGCTCACGTTTTGGCGGCATTCCGAACAACACATGGTGCATCTACAATCGAGTTAATCCACTCGGCTGGATGTGGTTCCACCATGATAATGAGCACACACTCGGCGCAGGTGGTGCAACCGGTTCTATAGAGAATTTGGTTTCGCCGTTCACTACCGCCGGAGCACAGATACAGTACTTCAATCCGCAGTGGCTTCACGAACAGCTTGCCAATACCAATGTTGACTATCGATTGCACTTTGCCGACCACGTGTACCGCCACTTTTTCAACGACGGTCTCTTGACTGTCGGCCAGGCCCGAAAAAATATCCAGACCCGCGCCAATCAAATCAATATGGCGATTATCGCCGAATCGGCACGCTGGGGCGACTCCAAGGTGGCTACGCCTCGGACTAAAGACGATACCTGGTTGCCCGAAATCAACCGTCTGCTCTACTCCAGTTCAGACCCGTGGGGCCGAAAAACGTATGTAACGCCTCGTGTGCCGGTTGTCCTCGGTCAGTTTTTGGATGTAGGCTGGTATCCCTATGTTCAGGTTCCCGTCTTCAATCAGCACGGCGGGCCGGTTGTAAGCGGTTTTAATCTGACAATGGATCCCAACGGATCAGGTACTATCTATTACACCCTCGACGGCAGCGACCCACGATTATCGGTGGCACTATCGTCGTCTGGCTCACCTGTTACCCTGGTGGCTGAAAATGCAGCAAAACGTGTTTTTGTTCCCACCGGCTCACTTGACGGCACTGCGGGCTCAATACTGTACGAATACTGGGATGGAATCGCCGGAACCGCTGTCTCAGACCTTACTTCGAGCCCCGATTACCCCGGAAACCCGACTTCCATCAACTACATGACCAGCTTTGAGGCACCGTCTGATTGGGATGAACAATATGGTATCCGAATGAGGGGCTATCTCCACCCGCCGGCAAATGACAACTATACCTTCTGGATATCAAGCGACGATGCCAGTGAGCTTTGGTTGAGTACTGATGATGATCCGATTAACAAGGTGCTGATTGCTTATGAAAACAGCTGGACACAGGTCAGGGTATGGGAGCTCGGCGGTGCCGAGGAGTCGGCACCCATCCCGCTGGTCGGCGGTCAGAAGTACTATATTGAGGCGTTGATGAAAGAAAACGACGGTGGCGATAACCTGGCAGTGGCCTGGAGCCTCGACAACAATCCTCCGGGCTACCTTGATCCCCCAATCGACGGTCAGTATCTGTCCCCGATTGGTGACACTTGGGCCACCTCATATTATGATGATTCCAACTGGCCCAGCGGAACCGGCGGTGTCGGCTACGAAAGGAATCCCGGTGATCCCATCAACTATACAGGCCTCTTCAATATTAATGTCGAAGGAGACATGTACGGCAACAATGGCACCTGTTACATTCGCATACCGTTCAACGTCAGCAGCACTGACTTGGCCGGATTGACACTTAGAATGAGGTACGACGATGGCTTTATTGCCTATATCAACGGAGTCGAAGTAAAAAGACGTAATTTCACCGAAACACCACAGTGGAATTCGGATGCAAATGAGATGAATGCCGACGAAAATGCTGTTAGCTTCGAGAATTTCGACATCTCTGGCTACATCAGCGTCCTGAATCCAGGCGACAACATCCTTGCAATACAGGGCCTGAACTACGGAATAACGAGCAGCGATTTTCTCATCTCTGTTGAGTTAGTCGCAAGTCAGGTCGGTCAAGGCGATGTAGCGCCCGGCGCGATTCAATATACGGCACCGGTCACGTTGAACAAGAGCACTCAGGTAAAAGCGCGTAATTTCGACGCCGGCGCGTGGAGCGCACTTCACGAGGCTGTATTTGCCATTGGACCGCTCGCAGAAAATCTGCGCATTACTGAGATTATGTTCAATCCTCGGAATACCGGCAATCCGAATGACCCGAACACCGAATTCATTGAACTGAAAAACACGGGACTGACTACATTGAATCTGAATCTGGTAAAATTCACGGAAGGAATCCATTTCACCTTCCCGGATATGGAGCTTGACCCCGACCAATGCGTCGTAGTTGTGAGAAATCAGAGCGCGTTCGAAGCCAAATATGGCACATCAGTTAACATGGCGGGCGAATATACCGGCAGCCTGGACAATAATGGTGAAAGGATTAGACTGGAAGATGCTATCGGCAGGACGGTTCTTGATTTTAAGTACAAGGACGACTGGTTTGAAATCACTGACGGCGACGGTTTTTCACTGACTATCATAGAGCCAAGCGACACTGCCGTTTATGGTTTGGAAGGACTGTTCGCACACTGGAAATTCGATGACGGCTCCGGAAATACTGCGGAAGACAGCGCCGGATCAAACAACGGGGCACTAATCGGAAATCCAACATGGACAACAGGCCGAGTTGAAGGCGCTTTAAGCTTTGATGGTTCGGGTGAATATGTTGTTGCTGCTCCTGTCGCTCCTTTGGCAACAGACACTTTCTCTGTGCAGGCATGGATACGCATAGACGAAGCAGCAGCGGCGTATAATCCCTTCCTGATGCAGAATACATATACTGGAAGCTATGGTTTCTATTTCTATATCTCTAATGACAAACCAGATGTTTATATTTTTGGCAGTTCAGGCTATGCTAATGCCCGTTCAAACAATACACTTAACGCAGACCAATGGTACCATGTCGCAGCAACAAATGATGGATCCAACCTGAAGCTATACGTTGATGGACAGTTGAAAGACAGCGATTCTTCAACCGGTTTGACGGGGGTTAACCAGAATGTTTATATCGGTTGCGAACCTATTTCTTCTATCTATTACAAGGGCCTAAT
>JAOUFU010000157.1 GCA_029858035.1 Phycisphaerae bacterium | reverse complement strand
AGAATCCGGGTAAGCTGGCTGTAAGCAGAAAAGCATACGACAGCAAAGTAGCGGGAGTCGTTGCCGGGGCCAAAGGAATGGGCTCGGGTGTGCGACTGGGAGCAGGCCGGTTCGATTATGATGTGGGCCTGGCAGGCAGAGTTTATTGCAATGTTGATGCGACGCAAACAGAGGTCCGGCCGGGTGATTTGCTGACCACTTCGACGACACCAGGCTATGCTATGAAAGCTATAGATTATATGCGCGCACAAGGTGCTATTTTAGGAAAGTCTATGGAAAAACTGGATAAAGGCGAAAAAGGACAAATCCTGGTCCTGGTGACGCTGCAATAAGGAAGGAGTTCAGCATAATGAAACCAGTAATTATCTCAATCATATTTATAAGCATCGGGCTGTTTTGGCCCATTATGGGAGAAGCAAAAGGTGAAGAGCTTTACGAGAATTATTACCTTTATTTAGGTAACTATCCCCAAGATAGGGAAATTACTATGAGTGAGCAGATTCAAGGTGTCACACATGACGACACTTGCTGGTTCTTTACCCAGAGAGAAACATTATGGAAAATTCCGGTTTGGTATGACTTGAATAGAGAGTGTAGATGTGATGAAGAGCCTATAAGCTGTGTCCAGATGAGTGACATAGAAGAATTATCAGGATATAATCATTTTGGCGACCTGTCTTATTATAAGTATGGAAGTGAAGGTTACCTGTTTGTTCCTGTTGAAGGTTCAAATCCTTCTATCATTGCTGTTTTTGCAGTTAGCGATTGGCACTTTGTGGGTAAGGAATACGTAGATGATAGACAACAAAACCACGCCTCCTGGTGCTCAGTAACTGACTCTGACAATCCAAACTGGCTGTATCTGTATTCTTGCGCGTGGGAAGACGTAGGCAGCCTCCAGCGGTACCTGATACACTTACCAAGCCTGGCCGATGATACGCTGATTATGAATTATGATGAAGATATAGTTCTTTTCGATGAATCCTGGAATTTGTATGAAATGGACTATGTGCAAGGCGGCTGCTTCTCACCAGGCGGCCGGTATTTGTATACATCTAATGGTAACTGCCAGGATGACTGCGACTGCGGCATTCACGTTTTTGAAAAAACAACCTCTGGTTTCCAACTGGTAAGAAGCTCAGAGCAGGATAATTATCCGTTCAAATACGAATACCATCCATCCTGGACATGTGGAGAAGAACCTGAGGGATTAACAATATGGGACCTGAGCGATGGACGAGCACCAAATATCAGCGGTCAGTTCCATGCAATAATGTTTTCAGACGAGGTTGACCAGGATGACATGTATTTCAAGCATTACACCAACACAATCCTGGTTGACCCTTACAATGCTGGTGGTAATGAGTATGGAACGCCTGATGAGCCATTCGCGACGGTAAGCGGCGCATACAACTATGCGTGGAACGGATCGCGAATCAACATCAAGGCCGGCACCTATCCTGAATCGCTTACTTTCTCAAAACGGCTGCAATTGTTCGGCACAAATGGGACTGCCACTATAGTAAATGCAGGCCGTGTTTCTTTGACAAATTCAGGAACCATTAATATTTACACCGACGGAGTTATAAAGATTTATTAAAAAGTTTCGTAAGAGTTTTCACATGAGCTGAATAAAGAGCAATTTCAAATCGCAAAGCATCGGGTGAAAAACGAGCATCTAACTGTAGGGATTTTGATAATTTTGCTAAAAAGAGGATTTCAGCAGCAATCTGATTCTTTCGTGGCATTTCAGAGTAATTTCATACGGATTATTAATGCTCAAAGAAAGGACGGCAAAATAAAAACGATTTTTTTGAAAGGAGCACAAAATGAAAAGAAGAATTTTTGTAATGTTGGTTTTGGCTTTGGGCCTGACGGTTTGTTTTGCTCAGGTCGGCAAAGCATCGCCAATGGGTCCGGCCTGGACCTACCAGGGGCGTTTGATGGATGCCGATGCTCCTGCGGACGGGATTTACGACTTTGAGTTCAGGCTTTATAACAGCAATGATCCGTGTGTTGGGAACCAGGAGGGAAATACTGTTGATATAAACGACCTTGATGTCATCAACGGCTATTTTACGGTGGAACTGGACTTTGGCAGCGACGTGTTCGACGGGGACAGGGTTTGGTTAGGGATTGCCGTTCGTCCGGGTGACAGCAACGACCCTGATGCTTTTGTAACCTTGAGTCCACGGCAGGAAGTTACGCCGACGCCATACGCGCTGCAAAGCCGCGGTATATTTGTGGACAATGCCGGGAATGTGGGTGTAGGCACGACAGAGCCGGGATTCCGGCTGGAAGTTGTGTCCTCCGGCTATGCCGACGGGCTGAGAGTAACCAGCAGTGATGGTGACCAGTTGTTCCGAGTAAGGCAGAATTCGGACGGTTCATGTCAGACTCATGTTTCCGACAACAATGGTGTATCGACAGTTATGCTGCGTGGAGTTGGTAATAGCTACTTCAATTCCGGCAATGTCGGGATCGGAACGACAGAGCCGGGATTCCGATTTGAAGTTATATCTTCCGGCTATGCCGACGGGATGAGGGTTACCAGCAGCGATGCGGACCAGTTGTTCCGAGTCAGGCAGAATTCGGACGGCTCATGCGAGACACAGGTATCCGACAACGCCGGTGCAGCGACAGTTATGCTGCGTGGAGCGGGTAACAGCTACTTCAATTCGGGTAATGTCGGAATCGGCACGACTGTTCCGGGCTTTCGACTGGAGGTAAAATCGGTCGGTGAAGGGGACGGCATGAGAGTAACGAGCAGTGATGGAGACCGGCTGTTCCGAGTAAGGCAGAATTCGGACGGCTCATGTGAGACACAGGTTTCCGATGGTGCCGGTGCAGCGACAGTTATGCTGCGTGGGGCGGGTAACAGCTACTTCAATTCGGGAAATGTCGGGATTGGAACGGCGAGTCCCGGGGCGAAGCTTGACGTTGCGGGTATGGCACGTGTTGAAGCTATTCAGATAACGGGTGCGGACGTTGCAGAGAAGTTTCCTGTCAGTGAGGAGGTCAAGCCCGGCATGGTAGTTACGATTGACACAGAGCATCCGGGGCAGCTTTGCCTGTCTCGCGGCGCATATAACCGCTGTGTTGCAGGCGTAGTCAGCGGCGCGAACGGACTGGCTGCCGGCGCGGTGCTCGGGAACCTGCCCGGCCATGAGGATTCTGTCCCCATCGCCCTGAGCGGACGGGTGTGGGTATATTGTGATGCGACGGGGAAGGCCATCGAACCCGGGGACATGCTTACTACATCTTTGCGAGCCGGTTATGCGTCGGCTGTTACCGATTATACAAAAGCGCACGGTGCGGTGCTCGGCAAGGCAATGACAGGTCTTGACAAAGGGCAAACCGGATTAGTCCTTACGCTTATTAACCTTCAATAAGGGGAGACCAGTTATGAAAACGTATAGAAATACTTATACTTTTTTGACATTTTTCGTGATGTCCAATCTGCTTTGTCTTCGAAAAAATATTTGTTATGCGGCATTAACATTACTGTTGTTATTTTGCGGCGTTGTGAGTGCAGAGCCTCAAGGGCCTGCGCCGCAGGCAAGAGCACCCGTAAGCATATCGAATGATGTTCGTTTACCTGCGGGAGCGGCCCTTCGATTTGAGTCGGATACATACGAACAGCTTCGGGGGCGAAGGCGTGTCCGGTTAACGGGCTTTCCTCTGACCAAGCAGGAAACAGTGGACCTTGAACTGGAACAATTCGAGGTCACAACACCGGCGACGATAATTGTTGAAGGTACAGCAGAGGGAGATAAGCCGTTGCCACATCCCGAAGTAATGCTTTTCAAAGGTCGTGTAGCCGGGGAGGATAATTCGGAGGCGGTAATTGGTATATCCCCGTATGGTAATAACGGATATATCCGAAAAGGGAACTTGCTCTACTATCTGGCTCCCGACCGCAAAGCGGGAAAAGGAGGCCGGACGGACATTCATACTATTGCCGAGCGGTCGGAGATTACAACAGGAAACTTGTTAGAGGATTTTAGCTGCCGCGCAAGGCCAAATCCTGAGCTTGTGTCTGCGGATACAGACATATTCGACTGTATGTGGGAGACAGGACCTTTTCCATCTTCCTATGAATGGCGTGTTGCATTCGTTGCCGTTGATTGTGATTACGCGTATTACCAGCAATTCGGCGGGGATTTTGGTGCTGCACTGGCGTATGCGATTCAGCTTGCCGGGACGTCGAGCCATTTCTTTGAACGTGATATGAATATCAAGTGGTATCTGTCTTATATTCGAATCTGGACGTCACCCGATCCGTATGTGCTTGGAGAGGACGTATTTAATGCTTTTGCCTTTTACTGGCAACTTAACATGGATCACGTCGATCGAGACCTGGCAATGTTGTTTTCATGCCGCCCGAGCCGGTGGGGTGTTTCCCTGTGCCCCACGCTGTGTGATAACGATTGGGGATTCACTATCAATTTCGGCCTGCAGGGCTGGTTTCCTCGTCCTGTCAGGGACCTTGATTCAAACAACTGGGACCTGCATGTCGTGCCTCATGAAGCCGGCCATACCTTCGGTTCACATCATACTCATTGTTACAAACCAGCGATTGACAACTGTGCCCTGGAAGATGCGGATGCGGAAAATCAGTGGTGTCAGGACCGGACGGATTTTAATGATTGTGTGCCGGGGACGCTGATGAGCTACTGCGGAGGAGATAATTGCGGGGGCTATGCAAACGAACTGATGTCGTTTCATCCCCGCGTGGTGAATTGTATCCGGGAATACGTAGATGACATCACGAATTGTCTTCGGCATGGGATGAATCCTGTTTATGCAGACTGGACAAACACCGGTTTTGAGGACGGGACGACGGGAAATCCGTTTAATACAGTTGCGGAGGCCGTTCAGGTCGTGATTCCCGATGGGACTGTTTATATTGCGTCAGGTTCGTATCACGAGGGCTTTATCGCCAATCGGCCTGTGACCCTGCTGGCGACAGGGGGAACAGTCTATATCGGTCCATAACAAAGGGATACCCGGCTTGTTAGTGGTGAGTATGGTTTTAGTAAGAGCTTGAGTGCTATAGTTTTGCGCCGCAGAATTTACAGTATTGGGCGTCCCTGTCGTGGCCTTTGGCGCTGCAATTGGGGCAGGCCTGGGAGGTGGATTTGTCGGTGTATGCCTGCGACAGCTCCACGGTCACAATCCCCGTGGGGACTGCGATTATCGAATATCCCAGAATCATTACGAGGGCAGCCAGGAATTGGCCGGGACCGGTATTCGGCGATATGTCACCATAGGCGACTGATAAATCAAGACGAATACAGACGTTATTATGCCGGTTATTTCCGGGGTAGATAAAGTCTTTATTCTCAATTCCTGAAGCCTGCTCATCGCAGGCGAATTCGGCTTTTTTCGGCTGTTTTTTCTGATTTTGGTGGGGTATCCGGCTTTCGAGTGGCATGACATATTGAAAAAAAGCTTTGATTATCGGACAAAAAGTGATACAATCAGAAATGTGTTTTATTGAACTTTCTTATTTGTCCTTTTTTTGTTCATGGAGGAAGTCAAAATGCGGAAACTTACCTTTCTATTAGCGTGGCTGGTCCTGTCGCTTCCCTGTTCTGCAAAAATAATCTACGTTGATGCAGATGCGACCGGAGCCAATGACGGTACGAGCTGGGCCGATGCCTACACAAACCTCTGGATTGCCTTGTCCGGTGCGCCGTCGGAGACGGAGATACGTGTAGCCGAGGGCATCTACAAATCCTTTAATCCCCTCAGTATGTCACCGGTCAGCCGAACGGACACATTTCAGATGAAAAATGGTGTCACCATCAAAGGCGGTTATGCCGGCTTCGGGGAGCCGGACCCTGATGCGAGGGATATCAGGGGCTATGAAACTATTCTCAGCGGGGATATTAACGGAGATGATGTGAGTGTTAGTGACCCTTATGATATGCGGACCGAACCAACCCGCGCCGAGAACAGCTTTCACGTTGTGACCGGCAGCGGCACCGATCAAACGGCCATTCTGGACGGCTTTACTATTACAGGCGGGCAAGCCGACGGTTCTTTCCCGAGAAGCCACGGCGGCGGGATTCACAACTTTGGCGGCAGTCCGACGGTGTTCAACTGCAAGATCGATTGGAATTATGCCAGCGGCGGTGGTGGTGGGGTGAGCTCTGATGGTGAGCCGACTTTTACGAATTGTTGGTTTTACCGGAGCAGCACCGGGGGGTCCGGCGGAGGATTGTACGTCTGGAGCGGAAGCGCGACGCTTATTGGCTGCAATTTCTATCAGAATTCGGCAGGCTGGGGCGGGGGCGGACTGGCCATCCAAACCGCGTCCGCGACGGTGACTACCTGCACATTCAGGACAAACTCGGCTGGTATCAATGGCGGCGGGATGTGTTGCGATGGCGGCACCTATACGCTGACAGACTGTATATTCAGGGACAATTCCGCGGAACGGGGAGGAGCGCTGTGGAACATCGACTGTACGGCCGGGCTGCGGGACAACCCTGTGGTGAGCGATTGCAGATTCTACGATAACGAAGCCACAGATGGAGGTGGGATGTTCAACACCGCCAGCACCCCGACAGTGGCTGGTTGCCTATTCAGCAGGAACTTGGCCTTGTCCTTTGGCGGAGGTGTATATAATGAAGACGGCAGCGGGGCTGTCTTTGAGGGCTGTGTGTTCTACGATAACCGGGCGGATGTACGCGGCGGTGGAATGAGCAATCATGGAAGCAGCCCGGAACTTACGAAGTGTACGTTCGAGAGTAATTACGCCGGTGACGGCGGAGGGGGGATGAACAATACAAGCGGCAGCGGTCCGAAGCTGTTGGACTGCTTATTCGAGGAAAATACGATTTTGGACGGCGGCGGCGGGGGGATGTATAACTTTGGGAATCCTGCGCTGACGGATTGCACGTTTATAGGCAACACCGCTCCTTACGAAAGCGGTGGAGGGATAAACAACTTTGGCAGTCTTACGTTGAAGAGCTGTATTTTCATTGACAACTCGGGTGCGCGAGGAGGAGGGATACACTGTATAGAGGGCAGCGCGACTTTGTCAAGTTGTCTTTTGATCACCAACTCTGGAAGCGAATGGGCCGGCGGATTGTGCAGTAACAGCAGTACGGTGACGCTAACCAACTGTACATTTGCTGCGAATTCATCTCCCAACGGAAATGCTCTTGGGTGTAGGTCTGCGCAGAATGTGCCTTCGAGCAACGTTGAGGTTTCCAACTGTATTCTGTGGGACGGCGGCAATGAGATATGGAACGAAGACAGCTCGACGATAACGATTACATACAGTGATATACAGGGCGGCTGGTCGGGTGAAGGTAACATTGATGTTGATCCTTGTTTTGCATCTGTGGGCTACCGGGGCGGGGACGGAGTCTGGATTGATGGTGACTATCATTTGTTGCCGGATTCGGCCTGTATAAATGCCGGCGATCCTGGTTATGCAGCCGGGCCGAACGAGACGGATTTGGACGGCAATCAGCGTGTAAGCGGTGGACGAATCGATATGGGTGTATACGAGCTACAGCCGTTACGTATTGTATATGTCGACGCCGATGCCACGGGCAACAATGACGGCTCAAGCTGGGAAGATGCATATAACTTGCTTCAGGATGCTTTAGCTGCCGCCTATTTCGGCGATAAGATTTGGGTGGCGCAGGGTGTTTATAAGCCTGATGCGGGCGGTGGTAATACGTCCGGCGACCGTGAAGCGACCTTCCAGCTTATCGATGGCGTGACTATTAAGGGCGGCTACGCGGGTTTTGGTGAACCTGATCCCAATGCTCGCGATGTCGACGTTTACAAAACTATTCTCAGTGGTGACCTTGGCGGAGACGACGGGCCTGATTTTGCCAATAACAGTGAGAATAGCCGGCACGTTGTGACGGGTAATGGCACGATAACAGCAATACTCGATGGCTTCACCGTTACAGGCGGTAACGCTAATGGCCCATCATCATACAATTACTCAGGTGGCGGATTCTACAACCAAAGCGGCAGGGCGACAATTTTAAACTGTACGTTCATCGGGAACCGGGCCAGAGATGCAGGCGGCGGGATGTACAACAATAACAGCACCCCGATGTTGACAAACTGCACCTTTACGTGTAATATGGCTTGTGACGGCGGCGGAATGTACAACTATGACAGCAATTCAACACTGATAAACTGCACTTTCAGTGACAATATAGCTTTGGCTGAAGAAGGCAGCTTTGGCGGGGGAATGTACAACTCTTACAGCAATCCTGTGCTGACCAACTGTATATTTACCCGGAATATGGCGGACGTCGGAATTCCCGATCATGGCGGTGGCGATGGTGGCGGGATACAAAATGTGTACAGTAATCCTACACTGACTAACTGCGTCTTCAGCGAGAACAAAGCGCTTTGTAATGGTGCCGGTATTAGTAATCGCAGCAGCAGCCCGACGCTAAACAACTGTATCTTTACGGTCAACCTGGCAATAGGTCATGGGAGTTCGTGGGGCGACGGTGGTGGTATATACAACGAATCCAGTAAGCCTATTCTAAACAACTGCACGTTCAGCGGCAACTCAGCAAGCAGGAGAGGCGGCGGGATATTCAACAACTATTGGAGCCGAACAACTCTGACCAACTGTATCTTTTGGGGTGATACGGCCTTACAGGGTGGAGATGAAATAGCCTTGTGGACCTACAGTTCAGGAGCAGCTTCTTCAATAACTGTCAGCTACAGCGATGTCGAAGGTGGGGCGGCCGGAGTATATATGACTGATGGCTGCATACTGAACTGGGAGGCAGGGAATGTCGATGTCGATCCGTGTTTTGTTGAGCCGGGATATTGGGATGCAGATGGCGTGTGGGTCGATGGTGATTATCATTTGTTGGAGGATTCGGTTTGCATCAATGCCGGGGACCCGAATTACGTCGCCGGGCCGGACGAGACGGATTTGGACGGTAAGGCCCGCGTGAATTGCGGCCGAATTGATATGGGAGCGTACGAATTCCATTGTCCGAAAATTGTGTATGTCGATGCCGATGCTATGGGTAATAATGACGGGTCGAGCTGGATTGATGCGTACAACCTGCTTCAGGATGCCTTGGCGAATGCCTGTGAG
>JAOUFU010000695.1 GCA_029858035.1 Phycisphaerae bacterium | reverse complement strand
GTCTGATTCACGATTCACACATCACGCTTCCGGCTTTCCCTGCTGCTGTCTCAGTTGACGTAGTTCCTTTTGCACCGGCCAGTCGGCAAAGGCGATATAAAAGGCCATAATGATATCTGCTACCGGCACAAGGATTAATAAGCCGAGCGCCCAACTATAGCCTGCCTTGGAAAAAATTTTGCAAAAAATCAATGCCTTTATTGCAACCGCTATCATGCCGACAAAAAAACCGAACATAATTAGCAGTATGTAAAACATCGGGGCCACTCGGGCACCGTGCGAAATGTGAACCATACTATCCATATTGTCCCCTTTCAGAAAGTTATAAAATTAAGTTAAGTAGCAGCCTTCATAGAAACAGCAGGCTCATAGCATAGCAAATATACGTTTATTCGCAAGGACAATCTGACCACGAGTTTCAATTATGGAAATGCCACTATAAGTTACAAATCTTCACAATCAGCCCATTTGAGCAACCGACCAAATATTGCCTCAGCTTTCTATGTTTTGCTCCTGGGCTTCATGGCTGAGCTTTTCTTTTTATTGTCAGCTCTTGGCACATCCGGGACATTGGTCTTTGGCAGCCATTTTAGCAGCTCTTTTTTGATGTCGGCATACTTAGGGTCATTGGCAAGATTGTTCCACTCCAACTCGTCCTTGTCGTGGTCATAGAGTTCTTCGGTGCCATCGCTATAACGTATATATCGCCAGCGTTCGGACCGCAGCGAATGATTATTGCGGCCATGTGTCGTCAGTGCCGGCCGCAGCCAGCTTGCTTTGGGATTCTTCAGCATTGGTAATAGACTTTTACCTTCGAGTTCCTTCTTAGGTGAAAGGCCACATACATCTATCAGCGTGGGATAAACATCAATAAAGCTCACCGGCCGGGGACATCTTCCGCCCGGGTTGGTTATTGACGGTGCTATTATCATAAGCGGCGCATGTGTTGCCTCTTCCCACAGGGCGAATTTACGCCAATGCAGTTTCTCACCAAGGTGCCAACCATGATCGCCCCATAGTATGATGACAGTATTGTCGGCATAGTCGCTTTTATTCAATGCATCGATTACCCTGCCGACGCAGTTATCGACAAAGCTGATGCTTGCCAGATAAGCCTGCACCGCTTTTTGCCACTGCTTGTGTTCGATGACCTTTTTATGGTCGCCCTCAGGCTTTGCCATCTGTCTGCCTATCGGCGGGACATCATCAAGGTCGTTTTCGTTAACATTCGGCAAAGTTACCTTGTCCAGCGGATACATATCGAAGTACTTCTGCGGTACGTACCAGGGCAAATGGGGGCGGAAAAATCCACATCCGAGGAAAAACGGCTTGTCATATTTTTTGCCAAGTTCGCCGATAGCCCAATCAGCTACTTTCCAGTCGCCCATTTCCTCGTCGCCAACATCTACCGGCCCCCAGTCGAAATGAGCGGTTTTAGGGATGCCGTTCAGCGGCCGATTCGGAGGCATTGGGTCGTCAGGTTTGTTCTTTTTCTGGGATGGGAAATACTCCTGCCAGGATGGAGGGTCTGGGAAACCGCCGTGGTATATTTTACCGCCGCCGACCACATGGTAACCGTGGCCCATAAAATGCTGTGGCAGCGTAGTTGCATTACTAAGTACCGGAGATTTTCGCCAGGGATGAGGATTGTGATAAACGCCGGAGGTTGAGGGCAAAATTCCCGTCATAAGACTGGCCCGCGAAGGATTGCACGCGGGAGCTGAGCAGTGGGCGTTCGTAAAAAGCACTCCTCTTTGCGCAAGCTTATCGAGGTTCGGCGTCTTTACGTCCGGATGGCCTCCAAGACAGCCTACCCAATCGTTCAGGTCGTCTATAGCAATGAACAGCACATTCGGCCGCTTGGCCTGTTTCGACATGCGCCCTTGAGAAGCGCCGGCACAACCCGGCAATGTAAATGCCGCCGCACTTGCTGCTGTTAGTTTTAGAAATGCTCGCCGATTCAAAGAGCCTGATATTTGATTCATCTGTTTTTCCTCAACAAGAAACCCTCGACAGTTTAATAGATTACGTACAGACCGTCAAGCCTGTAAATCGTTCATTTGTCTTGAGACATCTTTTTTAGGTATTCTTCGATGTTTGCTAACCTGGCACAAACCTGTAGCATAGTCAAGGTCCTCGACTTAGAGTAGACTAAGTACGAAAGTAAAACAGCAATTACAATCAGTACCTTCAGCCCTGTATCAGAG
>JAOUFU010000694.1 GCA_029858035.1 Phycisphaerae bacterium | reverse complement strand
ATGTTCGACCGACTCAAGGCGCTCGTTGTATCGATGCGGGTGACAATGAGTGTGCTGAGGCAGTTGGTCTCACAAGTGACCTCGACGGCAAACCGCGTTTCATTGACGACTGCAAGACACCAGACTGGGGACCTGGAGAACCACCCATTATTGACATGGGGGCCTATGAGTTTCTCCCCGGTGACTTTGATGTCGATGGGGACGTCGATTGGCTGGATCTGGGCTTTTTCACCGACCGCTGGCTTTACACCGGCTGTACCAAAACCAACGGCTTCTGCGACGGAG
Source organism: Phycisphaerae bacterium (assembly GCA_029858035.1). Classification (GTDB taxonomy): domain Bacteria; phylum Planctomycetota; class Phycisphaerae; order Sedimentisphaerales; family Anaerobacaceae; genus CS2-K091. The sequence continues at coordinate 1,931 of JAOUFU010000694.1, read as the reverse complement.
CCGACCTCAACTGTGGCGGTACAGTCAATTTCAAGGATTTCGCCAAACTGGCTCAATACTGGCTGGAAGGTGTTGAATAGCTGAATATTGCGAATCTGATTTTCAAATCGTAGGGCTGTGAGTCCAACATAATCGGGACTTGCAGCCCTTGTTATTTGCCCTTCACGGCAAGTATGAAATATTCGCCCTGTTGTGCCGAAGAATATAGGACCATCACAATACCCCATGTCCCTCAATCTGCCGCAAGGTGACACGCTTAACATTTGCCCTGTTTTTTGGATTTAAGCCAAAGAATAGATTTGTCGATTAAACAGGGATTGATGAAGAATTTTTCTCTCTGTAGCTAATGATATTTCTTATTATTTGCTGCCGGGAGCCCTGTCTTTTGGAGAAAAAGAATGCCAAAGGTGCGCAACTTCATGGTTTTACCGACACTTCCGGATTCCCTCAAGGACCTTGAGACTATAGCCGGGAACATGTTTTGGTCCTGGAATCTGGAGTTTGTAGACCTGTTCAAACGTATTGACAGTAACTTATGGACCGCTTGCGGTCACAATCCCGTCAAGTTTCTTGGAAATGTCTCGCAGGAATGCCTGCAGGCTGTGGCCGAAAATCAGGGTTTTTTGTGCCAGCTACAACGGGATGTCCAAAAGCTGAAATCATACCTTGATGGGCCGACGTGGTTCGACAAGGTGTGTGAAAAAAATACAAATCCGCTCATTGCTTATTTTAGTGCCGAGTTTGGGCTGCATGAATGTCTGCCTATTTATGCCGGCGGACTGGGAATTCTGGCAGGTGACCACTTAAAGAGTGCTTCCGACCTCGGCGTTCCATTAGTCGGAGTCGGTCTGCTCTATCAAAAGGGTTATTTCCGACAGTATTTGAACCTTGAGGGTTGGCAGCAGGAAGTGTATATCGAGAATGATTTTTATAATATGCCGCTCGAATTGGTTCGCCAGAAGGACGGCCGGCCATTGAAGATTAGCGTTGAATATCCCGGAAGGTCCGTTTCAGCTTATGTTTGGTGTGCTTCCGTGGGCAGGGTTAAATTATATCTGCTGGATACAAACGTATCTGATAATTCGTCCGTGGACCGTATGATTACCGCCAGTCTTTACGGCGGTGACCGGGAGCAGAGAATTCGTCAGGAGATTATGTTGGGTATCGGCGGATTTAAAGCCCTCACTGCCATGAATATTACGCCCACTGTCTGCCACATGAACGAAGGTCACGCTGCTTTTGTCACCCTGGAACGTGTTCGGCAATTGCGAAGCGACAAGAATATGACTTTTGACGAGGCCGCCGAAGCTACAAGGTCGGCAAATGTTTTCACCATGCATACCTGTGTAAAAGCCGGTCTTGATGAATTTTCCGTAGAGCTTATGGACAAATATTTTAGCGGGTACTTCCCGCATCTTGGGATAAATCGAGAGCGATTTTTAGCGTTAGGAAGGATTCTACATGACGATGAATGCGAGCCCTTTAAGATGGCCGTTTTGGGATTAAACCTCAGCAGCTATACGAACGGAGTAAGTGAGTTGCATGGACACATATCACGTGGGTTGTTTTCGAGTCTTTGGCCTGGCCTGCCTGTTAATGAAGTTCCTATAAAGCACATTACGAATGGTGTACACATCAAAACCTGGATATCGGATGAGATGAACGTTTTATACGAAACGTATCTCGGGCCGAATTGGGCCGATGAAACAATTGGCAAATCGGTTTGGAATAACGTTGTTCAAATTCCTGATGAGCGGCTCTGGCGCGCCCATCAACGGTGCAAAGAGCGATTGGTTGTTTTTGTACGCAATCGGATTAAAGCTCAGATGCATCGGAGAGGAACTTATCATACGGAGCTGAACCAGGCCGAGGAGATTCTCGACCCTGAGGCTTTGACAATTGGTTTTGCCAGACGATTTGCAAGCTATAAA
>JAOUFU010000693.1 GCA_029858035.1 Phycisphaerae bacterium | reverse complement strand
CACGAGTCTCACGACAGACGCTGGAGCTTTCTTGGCGAGCTTCAGATGCGTCATACTCTGAAAACAAAACTGGGACCCAGCTCAGCGATAATAGATTTCGTTCACGCCTCACCGAGAAGGCCGATTAACGAATACATCTTTCCTGATGATGTTTACACAAATCCGGCCAAGGTTCGTCTTCTTTTCGAGCGTGTCAAGCATATCTGCTTTGTCGGCCATACCCACATGCCGGGGGTATTTCTTGATGAGCCGGACTTCTATCTGCCCAATGAGCTGAGTAATGTTTATCCGATTATCACCGAAGAGAAAGCGATAATCAATATCGGCTCCGTGGGACAGCCAAGGGACAAAGACAATCGCGCAAGCTACGCGTATGTCAATGAAAACAAGGTCCACTTCGTCCGGTTGGAATACGATCTTGAAACTACTATAAAAAAAATACAGGCGATCGAACAACTGGACAGCTTCCACGCTGAAAGACTTCGTGACGGAAGATAAGGGATTTAGAATTAAGAATTGCGAATGAACTTCAGGATTGTTTTAACTTTGATTGTGGTCGGCTTTGTTGTATTTTGCGGCTGGCTTGTTCTCGACTCCGGACTATGTGAAACCTGTCGGTCCGAAACAGGACCCTGCGTGCTCCTGCAGCAGACGACAATTACCGAAGGTAAAGAGGGTGGAAATGCCGCTTGGGCAAAGAAGGAAACTCCTGAAGCGGCTGATTCGGTCGGCTTCGGCGCCGACCATTCACCGGCTAAGAGCGTAACACTCGGCTCAACCGATCCCAAGAGCAATTTTATGTTCCAGCTGGAACTGAGCTCCAAAGGTGCGGCCATCAGGAAGGCGGTCTTTAGCGGTTTTAAAGACCGTGACCCCAACGAGCCGAAGCCACTTCAAATTCTATCGCCAGTAAAGCTATATGACGGCAGTGAAGTCCTGTCGATGGCCAATACGAGCTTTGTATTTGTTAAGGAGAATTTACAACTGTCTCTGGATGAATTGCACTGGGAAAGCCTGGGCGTTGAAAAAACAGACGATTCCCAGACAGCCAGCTTCAAAGCGGTCATCAAGGATTCGAACGATACGCCGATATTGACATTGGTCAAAAGTTATAAGATTACAGCAGGCAGCTACCTCCTGGATTGCGATTTAACAATCGAGAACCTGACGGACAGCGAACAAAAAGTGCGTTTCAATTTAGGGGGGCCCGTGGGACTTGGGAGGGAGGCTTTCAGGTCCGATATGAGACAGGTCATAGCGGGCTTCAGAAATGCGGAAGGCCAGGTGGTCAGCACAGAACTTAGTACCAAAACGCTCCGTAATGCAAAAGAGCTTGAGGACAGACGGCCGACAAAACCCGGCGCTAATTTCCTGTGGATCGCCGCCACAAATAAATATTTTGCGGCCATAGTTGTGCCGGTTGCTGATGAGGGCAAGGACTTTTGCGACTGGATAGCAGACAAAACAGGACGATTCTACAATCCCGATGGTGATGAGCGTTCCAACAGCGGCGATGAGACAATCGGTTTGGATTTGAAAATCGCAGCAAACACACTTGCCGGAGCGGGCCAGGCCAACAGCGAAAAAACATACAAGTTTCAGTTTTATCTTGGGCCGAAGGACAAGAGCCTTTTCGATAAAACGGAGCTGTATAAAAAGCTGGGCTTTGCGCACACGATAACTTTTATGCCCTGTTTTTGCTGCCCCACCTGCCTTATCAATCCGATAGCCTTTGCGATATTGGCGCTGATGAAATGGATGCATGGCTTTTGGCCCTACAACTACGGCGTGGTTATTATCATATTAGTTTTCCTTTTTCGGCTTGTGATGCATCCGATTACGAAAAAGAGCCAGGTCTCAATGAGTAAAATGACCAAGCTGGGCCCGAAGGCCGAGGAAATCAAGAAGAAATACGCCAATAACAAAGCCGAGATGAACAAGCAGATGATGGCTCTTTACAAAGAACAGGGCGCCTCACCGATAATGGGATTTCTTCCGATGATGTTTCAGATGCCCATTTGGATTGCTCTTTGGAGCGCGGTATATGCCAGCATTGAACTTCGAGGGGCCGCGTTTTTGCCTTTTTGGATAACCGACCTTTCAATGCCGGACGCCTTATATAGATTTCCAACGACAATAATTGTTCCTTTGTTGGGCTGGAAGATAGAATCGCTAAACCTGCTGCCTCTTTTGATGGGCCTAGCATTTTATCTTCAACAG
>JAOUFU010000156.1 GCA_029858035.1 Phycisphaerae bacterium | reverse complement strand
TATCTTCTCCAGGAACTTACGTTCCTCGGTATAACCGGGATCGCCGGCATTTGCCGACCATTTCACGCCCGGCGGATAGTACATGCCCAGACCGTCCCAGAACAGATACAGATCGATTGGGTCCGGCTTGTCCGGCGAGAGCAGCGTCAACCACTTTTCTGTTGCCAAACCATCAGCTGTACCAACGACCTTAACCTTAAGACGGCTTTTTTGCCCGTCTCCTTTCAAATCCACCCAGCCCAGCGCCGAATGGTACCTGTCAGGCCAGGGTTTGTCGTCAAGCTCAATCCTCGCATTTGCTTCTTCGGCGGCCCGTAAGGCACTTTCATAGGAGGAGCCACCGATGCCGGAAGCTTCTTCCGATTTTGGCTGTGACGGACCCTGAACCTCGCTTGCGGATTTGACCTGACATCCAATCGGAAAAAGGCACAGCCCCAATCCCAAACAAAGCGAAAGAACAAAAACAAACAAACTTCGACCGCGTCTTGTCATGACACTTCTTCTCGCTACATCTTCAGTTTTACCCGCCACGCTTATTGGCGGATTAAGTCCCGGAGACAAATACATAGTCTCCGGAACCTATCTCGTACACCGCCCTGCCGGCTTCCATCCGCAGGAACTTAACACCCTCAGACTTCGCCGCCGGTATGCCGCTTTCAGCAATACTCTCAGGTTTGGCGGCCGGCACATACACAGTGGCCGTCGTGTTGGCCGGGATAGTGACATTCAACGTAAATTTTCCATCCTTTATTTCCCAGAAGCTTTTGATCTTACCGTGAATGGATTCGTAGCCCGCCTTTGCATAGCTGGATCCACCGCCGGGCTGCGGGTGAATAATTATTCGCTTGTAACCGGGGCCATCGGTGTCGATGCCAGCAACGACTCCGAACATCCAGCGCCCCACCGAACCGAAAGCGTAGTGGTTGAATGAATTCATGCCCGGGTCCTGAAAACCCTTGTCCTCGGTCCAGCCGTCCCAACGCTCCCAAATGGTGGTCGCGCCGTTTTTGATACTGTAACCCCAACTGGGAAAGGTATCGTTATTAAGCAGGCGATAAGCAACATCGAGATTCCCAGTCTGTGAAAGCGCGGGCAAAAGATAGCTCAGGCCCACGAATCCTGTCGAGAGGTGCCAGTTCTTTTTCCTGACAGCTTCCACCAGGTGCTTAGCGGCAAGCTTGCGTTTATCCGGATCCAGCAAATCAAAGTAAATTCCCATCGCATAGCAGGTCTGCGTATCACCCTTGATGCGACCGTCTTCTGAAACGTACGCCTTATTGAAGGCCTCCCTGATTTGTTGGAACAATGCCTCGTATTTTTTCGCATCTTCATTTTTTCCGAGAACGGCTGCCGTTTTTGCCACAAGCCTTGTGCTGTAGGCAAAATACGCCGTCGCAATTACGTCTTTCGGCGTGTTGGACCCAACTGCAACCCAGTCACCGTAACCATAAGCCGGGCGAAGCAGGTCTTTGCTGTTCTTCTTCAGGTACTCAATCCACTTTTTCATCGATTCGTAGTGCTTTTCGACAACGCGCTTATCATCATAAACCTTGTAAATCGTCCACGGGCAGATAACGCCGGCGTCACCCCATGCAGCCACGCCGCTGCCCATAGCAACCTTGTGCGGGGCGACATCGGGAAACGCGCCCTCTTTGGTCTGTGCATCTTCCAGGTCCACCAGCCACTTTGTAAAGAACGCACCTACATCCATATTATATGTCGCGGTACGGACAAAAATTTGCGCGTCACCGGTCCATCCCAATCGCTCATCACGCTGCGGGCAGTCGGTAGGTATCGCTATAAAGTTGCCCCGCTGGCCCCAGACAATATTGCGCTGGAGCTGATTGACCATAGGATTAGAGCACTCGAATGTCCCCACAGGCGGTGTATCGGAATGCACGACCACACCGGTAATCGCATCAAGCGAAGGTTTGCCGGGGAAACCTGTTATCTCCACGTAACGAAAACCGTGAAATGTAAAGCCCGGTTCCCAAATCTCCTGGCCTTTTCCCGACAGGATATAAGTATCGGTGCATCGCGCCTCGCGAAGATTCGTGGTATAGATGGTGCCATCCGGATTGAGCATCTCGGCAAATCGCAGCACTACCTTTGTCCCCGCCTTTCCCTCGACTTTCAGCCTGACCCAGCCTGCAAAATTCTGCCCCATATCAAAAACATAGGCCCCTATCTGCGGCTCGGTGATTTTAACGGGCTTGATTTGCTGCGTTTGGCGAACCGTTACGCCGGGATAGCTTTGAACCAGCGGCTTCAATTCAGCACCGACAGCTACGGGCTTCCACGCCGCGTCAATGAAGCCGGGTTTGCTCCATCCCGGCATCTGCCGGCGGGCATCATAGATTTCACCCATCAGAAAATCAGCCTCAAGATGCGGGCCGTAGCTGGCCTTCCACGATTTGTCCGTAACGACCGTCTGCATGCTGCCATCGGCATATTCGACCTCAAGCTGGGCGAACAGACGCGGCTTGCTGCCATAGTGTTCTCTCTTTTTACCAAAGCCCAGGTAGCCGGCGTACCAGCCGTCGGCAAGAATGGCCCCGATGGCGTTGTCACCCGACTTCAGCAAATTCGTAACATCGTAAGTTTGATAATACACCCGTTTGGCATAATCGGTCCAGCCAGGCGTGAAGTAATCCTTACCTACGCGCTCGCCGTTAATATGCAGCTCGTAAAGCCCCAAAGCCGACGCGTAAACCGTCGCACGTTCAATCGGTTTGTCAACAGTAAACGTTCTGCGCAGATAAGGCGGCGGAGGTAGAACCAAATCCTGTTTCTCGACCTTTCCCCACGGCGGTGCTCCAATTTCGACCATCTCTTTTGCGTCAGCCCAGGCCGAGTCATCAAAATCGGGGCTCTTCCAACCATCCTGCTCGGTATTGGATACCTTCCAGAAGTGGTCAATCAAAATAGCCACCGCATCGCCGCTTTCGAACTCGATGAGCAGCTTGCCGGCAAGCCCTGCGGGATTGGGCTTATCGCCTTGATTTTCGGCCGCTATAGAAAAGCAATTTATACCCGCGATTAGCTTCTCGGTTATGTCAAACGTGTAAGGCGTTTTCGATCCTGAAAACTTTTGCACCTCCTGACTGTTCACAAAAAGCGTTCCTTCATTGTCCATCACAAGTTTGAAACGCGCCAGTTTAATTTTCTGATCGGCGCCGATTACGATATTCCTCCGGAAGTATCGCATGCCAATCGGGGCACTCTGATGAGGTTCACCTTCCGGATACCACACCCATCTGCATCCTTCGAAGTTAAGCAGGTCGGTTTCCGGCTTTTCTCTATAGGACGGCGGTGCCGGGGCATCATAACCTATCCATTCAGCCTGCCGGTCTTTGGGCTCAAGCAAACCCATTGTCCAGAACGCCGGCTCGCTCCATGCCGACGCCTTACCGTCCTTGTCCCACACTCTGACCTTCCAATAGCAGCCCATACGCGATTTCAGCTCTTTACCTTTGTACACAACGTGAATGCTTTGGTCCGACTCGACCCTGCCGCTGTTCCAAAGGTCGCCCTTATTGCGTTTCAGCTTGTTTTCACTGCCTGCCACAAGAACCTGGTAAGCACTTTGCATCTGGCCCCGCCGGTTCGATTCCAGAATCCAGCTCAGCCGCGGCTCGACCACATCAATCCCCAGAGGATTAACACGGTACTCACAACGCAGTTTTTTCACTGCAACATCGCTGCCTGTTGAAACCGCGCAGCCGCTGAAAGCCAACATTATTGTCGCCGATAGAATTATAACCAACCGTCTCATGCTTATTTACCTCCATATTCTAAAATCCAAACGCAAGTGACCAAGTTTCAATGTAATACGCCAAACGTGATATATAATACAAAAAACTATTCCCATTCGATTGTCGCCGGGGGTTTGCTCGATATATCATACACCACCCTGTTGACCCCTCGAACCTCATTGATTATTCTGCTCGATATCGTCCCAAGCACCTCATAGGGAATTTGCGAAAAATCAGCGGTCATAAAATCAGGCGTCTCAACCGCCCGAACGGCAATAACATTTTCATAGCTCCGCTCATCACCCATCACACCGACCGTCCCGACAGGCAAGAGCACCGCCAGGGCCTGCGATATCTTTCTATACAGCCCCGCCGATTTTATCTCATCTATTACAATCTCATCAGCGGCCTGAAGGATTTCAAGTCTGTCGGGAGTAATTTCACCAATTATTCTCACCGCCAGCCCGGGCCCCGGGAAAGGATGCCGCCAGACGATGTCCTCCGGCAACCCCAGATATTCGCCTACAACCCGCACCTCATCCTTGAACAAATCCCGCAGCGGCTCAATCAGCTCAAATCCCAACTCAGCGGGCAGCCCGCCGACATTGTGATGAATCTTGATATTCGCCGCGGGATTACCATCCTTGGCACCGGACTCGATAACATCGGGATACAATGTCCCCTGCGCAAGAAACTTCGCATCGGTTATTTTCGACGCCTCGGACTTAAAAGCCTCGATAAATTCAAAGCCGATTATCCTGCGCTTTTGCTGCGGGTCGGTCACCCCTGCAAGTGCCGTCAGAAACTGCTCGGACCAGTCAACAACACGCAAGTCGATATGAAAATGGTCACGGAAAGTCGACACCACATTCTCGGCTTCGTTCCTCCGCAAAAGACCGTTGTCGACGAAAATACATACGAGCTGGTCGCCTATCGCTTTATGAATAAGCGAAGCCACTACCGACGAATCAACGCCGCCGCTCAAACCGCATATCACCGTAGCGCTGCCGACCTGCCTGCGGACTTCCTCCACCGTCTGGCTGACAAAGTCGCTCATCTTCCAGTCGCCGCTGCACCCGCAAATATCATAAAGGAAATTCCTGAAAACAACCGGGCCCTTCGGCGTATGCGCAACCTCCGGATGGAACTGAACACCGAAGAATTTCTTTTCTTTATGTTTTACTGCGGCAAATGGACACGTTGCCGTTGTCGCCAGTTTGACAAAATCACTGGCTAATTGACCAACCTGGTCGCCATGACTGGCCCAAACTGTGGTCGAATCCGGCATATTTGCAAACAAATTGCCCTTGTCGATTATCTCTAATTTTGTCCTGCCGTACTCGCGCTTCTCGGCGGCGATAATCTCCGCCCCCAAAATCTGACAGCCTAATTGCATACCATAGCAGATACCCAAAATCGGGACACCCAGCTCGAAGATTTTTTCATCACACCTCGGTGCCCCTTCGACTATGACACTTGCGGGCCCACCGGAAAGTATCACCCCCCTGACCGACAGCTTCGATAGTTCATCCGCTGTTATATCGGCCCGGCAAATCCGCGAATACACATTGTGCTCGCGGACACGTCTGGCTATTAACTGGCCGTACTGGCTGCCAAAATCCAGGATGGCTATCATCTCACGCGGCATAAATCGTACCTTGTATCTCGATTCCCGATTACTTCCTTTTTTACGAGCATCCAGTATCGAGTATTGAGCATCAAGTTTTAGTCCTCAAAGGGTACGGCAGCCGAATAGTTCGGTGCCTCTTTGGTTATCTGAATGTCGTGCGGGTGCGATTCGGCCACTGATGCTGAGCTTATACGGACGAAACGAGCGTTCTTCCTCAGCTCTTCGATATTTCGTGCCCCGCAATAGCCCATCCCTGCCCGAAGCCCGCCAACCAGTTGATAGACAAAGGCATCAAGTGTCCCGCGGTACGGCACCCGTCCTTCCACGCCTTCGGGCACGAGTTTTTCCTGCTCCGTGGAGCTTTTCTGCCCGTACCTTTCCGCTGAACCTTTAACCATCGCCCCCAAAGAACCCATACCTCTGTATTCTTTGAACTGCCTGCCCTTGTAGATAACCAGTTGGCCCGGACTTTCTTTCAGGCCCGCAAACAATGACCCTACCATCACACTCGATGCCCCAGCCGCAATCGCCTTGGTAATATCACCCGACTGCCTTACCCCACCGTCGGCAATAACGGGAATATTCTGCGGCCCGGCCACCTCGGCACAGTTCATTATCGCCGACACCTGCGGCACCCCCACACCGGAAATTACCCTCGTGGTACAAATTGCACCGGGCCCGATGCCGACCTTTACGGCATTTGCACCGGCCGCTATTAAATCCTTCGCCGCTACAGCGGTCGCAATATTGCCCGCAATCACATCGATATCATACTTTGCCTTGATTTTCTTGATTGTATCGATAACATTCTGCGAATGGCCGTGAGCGGTATCAACTACGATGATATCAACATCCGCAGCTATAAGGGCCCCGATCCGCTCATAGTCGTGAACGCTCACCGCCGCCCCGACCCGCAGCCTGCCTCGCTTGTCCCTGGCCGCTATCGGATATTGCTGGACCCGGTCGATGTCCCTCATAGTAATCAAACCCGCCAGTGCGCCATCCGCATTGACCAGAAGCAGTTTCTCAACCTTGTGTTCCTGTAAAATCTCCTTGGCCTGTTCAAGGGTCGTACCGGCCGGGCCTGTAACAAGATTTTTTTTCACCATTACGGTGCTAATCCTGGCATCATAGTCTTTAAGAAACTTCAAGTCCCTCTTGGTCAAAATGCCAACGAGCTTCTTGCCGTCGACGATTGGGACGCCCGAGACATTCTGTTCGTTCATCAGCTCCTGGGCCCTTCTGACCGGCTCGCCCGGCGATAACGTTACCGGGTCCAGAATCACGCCGTGCTCGCTGCGTTTGACCTTTGCCACCTCTCTTTGCTGCGCCTCAACCGAAAGGTTCTTGTGAATTACGCCCACCCCACCTTCCTGGGCAAGCGCTATCGCCAGCGCCGCCTCGGTAACCGTGTCCATGGCCGCTGAGACAATCGGGATATTTATCTTGATATTGTTGGTCAACTGCGTGCTGGTTTCCGCCTGGCTCGGCACAATACCGCTTTTTGCAGGCAATAGCAGCACATCGTCGAAGGTTATACCCTCAGCAACAATTTTGTTTTTGTCCATTTTCTGCTCCAACAATGAATCGCTGTTTTTTGCTTCTTGTTAAACGGGCCAATATAATACTCCTACAATGAACCGTCAAACCTATTTTTCGAAGACGATGCGAAACCGGCGTTTTCAGCCCACACAGCACGGTTTTTCCGTGCCTTTATCGTACCGGAGGGAATATAATAAGAAAATTCGTAGAAGCAGAAATTTCAGCGCCCATTTTCACTGAATTTGCAAGTCTACAATAGTGAGAACTGGACTGCGACGCTGGTAACATTGAAAAAGGAAAAGTTAGTGCAGCAAGAGCCGGATTTAGCTTTAGTCGAGCAAGCTTGCAACGGCGATACAGACAGCTTCACCGAGTTATGCCGGCGATACTATCCGGCTATGGTTGCAGTCGCGCATTCGATACTCGGCGACAGACACCTGGCTGAAGATGCAGCCCAGCAGACCTTTGCAAAGGCCGTTCGTAAAATGACACAGTTGAAGAATAAAACAAAATTTGCCGCCTGGCTCGCCGCCATCTGCAGAAATGCCGCGCTGGATTTGGCTCAAAAGACAGAAACGCTTCACACGGCTGAGGACCTTTCGATGATAGCTGCCGAATCGCAAGAAAATGACGTCACTGAAGCTGTTAAGGAAGCCTTAAACAAACTGACGGCCACGGCAAGAGAAGTCATCTTCCTGCGGTACTACGACGGCATGACTTATGAACAGATTTCCGCCGTCCTGGGAATCTCGGAACAGGCGATAACCGGAAGACTGCGAAGAGCAAAGAAAAAAATGGCAAACTATCTAAGACATACTGGTTTTGACAAGGTTCAGTAATGAGCAGGAAAAAAGATGAAAAACGGCTGGACGAAATAATCTCCCGGGCCATCAACTCAGGCAGGCCCGAATTCGACCCCGAAAAATGGAAACAGAAATACCCCGAAGAATTTCAAATGCTCCAGTTGATGTCTAAACAGGATTCCCCCACTCGCCAACCGAGTATATGGTGGGCAGTTTGCCAAAGCCCAATCACAAAAATCGCCGCCGCGGCTGTGATAATTGTCGCCATAGGTTTAATTACCGTTTTCGTTCACCGGCGCACAGGCGAGAAACCTGATAATACTATGGTTTCAGAAATTGCAAAATCCCCGGTCGAAATGATGACTGCCATATCGCTTGAATGTGCATTTCGGCGAGGAGGAATAGAAGCTGTAGAGGATCAATGCAGGAAGGCTTTCAAACCACTTGGATTGCGGCCAGGAAGCTTATCATTCGAGCAGATACTCGCAGAATTTAATGGTAATAGTAAAAGTTCAGAAGGGACGAGACTATGAAAACAATTAAAATCAAAAAAATAACAACGGCGACATTTGCTGTTTTGGTACTGCTTGTATCGGCCCCATCAGTCCTCGCATATCCCCCGGACAATGCGGCAGTGCTTTATTACAGGGCCTTCACGCTGTATGAGTCCCCGGACAATATTGGCCCCATGCTGTGGGATTACTGGAAGGGCAATATTGAATCAAACGAGAAAATAGAACAATACCTAAAGAAAAATCGCAGAATAATAAAAATCGTGCTCGATGCCGCCGGCGTAGAACATTGCGACTGGGGATTGGACTACTCCCAAGGCGTTGAAGTCCTGCTGCCCCCTCACCATAAGGCCAGAGAGATATTCGCCCTGCTTGCCGCCGAGGCAAAAATGCAGGCCGACAGAGGAAATTACAGAAAGGCACTCGGTTGCTGCATGAGTATCTACAGGATGGCGCGTCACCTCAACGAGCGTCCAATCATATGCTACCTTGTAGCTGCCGCAATTAATGCCACGAACCACAGATGTATGTCCCAAATACTTTCGGATATGCCGCAGGATACGGAGACCTTGACCTGGCTAAGAGACGAGATTGCCGAGCTTGACAAGCGACCATTCTCTATAGAACCGGTCCTTCGCTGGAAACGCGAAGCAGGAATTATCTCTATGTCTCCGGAGAAAATTGGCAATACCGTGCGTTCCGGTCTTGACGATGGCCCTTTCAAAGAAAAAGTACTTAAAAAAATTCTTGAGGCTGATGAACAATTTTTTGACAGAAACAGAGAGTACTGGAATAACTATATGGGTGATATTATAACTGCCTTCGACTTGCCATACTCACAAGCATATTCAAAACTTAAGCAATTGGACGAGAAACCCTCGAAGGAATACAGTAAAAATCCAGATGCAACCCTGACTGCTGCTTTTTCACCCACATGGTTGACAATTTACACC
>JAOUFU010000154.1 GCA_029858035.1 Phycisphaerae bacterium | reverse complement strand
TATTGAACATTCCGGCATATGCAATCTGCAAAAAGGCAAAGACACATATCAGTTCAGTTATCCTGAGGAGGCCATCATTCGATGGCGGTCGAAGTGTACTTTGGACGACCTGATTATTGATGAGACACCGAGCTATGCCAGCGAGTCGATGCTGCGGGCCCTATTGCCTGATATATCCGATGACGAGCATGTTATGTTTTACTCGAGGCCGGCACTCTGGGCCGATATCAGCATGAAAAGAACTTTGAAATACGACGGCTGCAGCGACATTGACATTGACAAACTCAGGCTGTATATAAGCTATGATTATACGAGCAGGGTTAGCGGTGACGTTACGCTTCATGTTGGCACCTTCCCGGGAGAGTTGCGGCCATACTTTACTCTCGACAAGACGGACAAGTCCGAGGCCGGACGCCAGGACGGCATCGTTGATTTCTACAGGACTTATATTACGGGCACCTCAGTAACGGTGACAGCCCCGGAAAGGTACGGCGACTACGAGTTCCGGTGGTGGTATTGTGAAGGAGGGTCATCTCCGTTTTACTCATATGACCGGGAACTGGAGGTTGATTGGATGACAGATGGCGGCCGCCTTTATACAGTCGAGGCCGAGTACGAGTATGTCGGCCTCCTCCTTGCCGGCGATGTAAACGCAGACTTGAACGTAAACCTTCGGGATTTTTCCGCGCTTGCCGCCGCCTGGTTGGCCGAGCTGGGGGACGAGAGATGGGATAAGTACTGTGATATAAGCAGCCCTGCCGACTATGTTATCGACGAGCTCGACCTGAAGGTACTATGCGAAAACTGGCTGGCGACTCCCTGACGGATACAGCGTTAGCCGATTTGAGATGATTCAAACGGGCCGTGAGAACCAACCTCCCGGCCCTTTATAGTGTGCCGAGCAAGTCCGGCAACTTGGAGGTGTAAGTCCTCTACACAACCTGATGGAGGTGAAGTGTTAGCGAAGCGCAAAAGCGCTTCGCCGTGAGGTAGTTTGCGCTGTTAATGAAGACGTAATAAGGATACAAGAATCAGACTTTTGCACGTATGGATTCAGGGATGCTTTTATGAGCGGTCCAGCCAATCGGCAATGACAACAGTAATATTGTCTTGTCCGCCGGCGGTATTGGCAGCATCGACAAGGGCTTTACAGGTCTGGTTGCAATCCTGCTTCTTAGATAAAATTGCCGCGATAGCTTTATCTTCTATTGAGTCTGTCAGTCCGTCCGTACATAGCAGTAGGCGGTCGCCTTTTTTAAGTTGAAATGAGCGTATATAAGGCCGGGCCTTGTCTTCCATACCCACATAATGTGTTATTACGCCTTGAGCCTCATGGTTTTGGATCTCTTCCGGCTTGATTTTGCCCTTGTCCAATAGCTCAGACACAACAGAATGGTCTTTTGTAAGCTGTAAAAGCCTTCTATTGCGAAATCGGTAGATTCTGCTGTCACCAAGGTTGGCAATATAAGCGCGATTATTCCTGATCAGAGCCACTACGAGTGTTGCCCCCATATCTTTGTAACCGGTTTCACTGGTTCCTTCCAGATTTAATTGCCTGCTTTGCTCTCGGATAACCTTTTTGAAAAGATTCCTTATTGCTGCCGGGGAGCCGACTTTCAGCTTGTCGAGCCTGAGCTCGATCATGACCGGCAAATCTTCAATGACGATTTTCGATGCAAGCTCACCTCCCGGATGGCCTCCCATTCCATCGGAGACTATAAAAAGGTCCAGATCGGGATCCATCAGGAAGGTATCTTCGTTTTCTTCCCGCACCTTTCCGATATGGCTCAATCCGGCACATCGGAGCGGCAATGTCGTTGAGAGTACGTTTTCAGTCTCATTTCCCATATATTGCTAATCCTTATCGCTTACTTTTGTATTTCCTCAGCAAGGTGAAAAGTCAAACAACCGGCTATTATCCAATCAGGATTTGTTCGCACCAGGGACAGAAATTCCAAAAGGACGAGTCGACCGACCATTTACACCGATTGCATACTTCAGGAAAAAGCCGGACCTGCCAGGCTTTACGCACTTTCCTGTGACACCAGGGGCAATATCGCATGAATCGCATGAGTCCGCCCCTGCAGTACCTGCACTTTGCCTGGTAGCGCACGCCAAGGGAACGCTTAGAACTCGGCGACTCAAAACCCGGGCCATAACACCAGGGACAGAACCGCCATTCAGGTAAAATTCCTCTGAGGCAGCGCTTGCAAATGTAATCAAACCGTGTTCGTGTATCGAAGCGATTTCGTCTGCTGCCGCACCAGGGGCATACCTGCATGCTCTCGGCTATGGGTTCGGAACAATCCACACAGCGGTAAAATGCGGTGAAGATTTTTTTATAACGCCTGGCGAAGTCCTCTCGTCGGACCTGCCGCCAGTCAGGCAGCTTTTTGTTCCCGGTTTCCAGAAGTATCTCGGGCTTAAGCTTTCCGGGCATTGCCTGCAATAGAGCAGTAAGCATCTGACCTGCCTCTGCAAAACGTCGAGCAGGATCCACCGAAAGGGCCTGTTTTATGAACTTCACCAGGGATAGATTCGTACGTTCACGCAGGCGTTTATAGCCTTTGAAAGGCCATCTGAAGGGCCATCGTGGCAAAACGCCCGTGATATATTCATAAAGAATCAGGGCGACTGCAAAACAATCACTGCGGTATGTGGGTCGCCCGTAGGCCTGCTCTGGTGCGACATATCCGGGAGTACCGAACTCATCCACAGTTTTCATCCGGCCCTTTAGCTGTAAAGATATTCCAAAATCGCCCAACGCTGCACGGCCCTTTGGAAACAAGAAAATGTTACCGGGTGTCACATCACAATGAACCAGACGATGTCGGTGTGCGTAGGCGAGCCCGTCAAGGACCTGTGCAATAATGGACAATATGCGGCGGATAGACATGGGCCGGGAGCAGTCATCGAGTGTTTTGAACGACAATTCGGTGGCTACGACGACGTGGTCTTCGATGATGTCGGCATTTTTTACGGGCATGATATGGCGATGTCTTAATTTTGAAACCATTCGAATCTCGCGAAACAATGCCTGGTTATCACGTTGACCCCTGACATCCATCATAGGTATCTTCAAGGCTACATACATGCCTTCTACACAGTCTCTTGCTTTCCAGACCTCAGAGCTGCCGCCGATACCGAGTTGATTTTCGAGGCGGTATTTTCCCATCCGGCGACCACGGGTCAAATTGAGATCGGTCTTGACTGTGTTTTTTTTACTTCCCATTTTACTGTTTATCCTAAAGCAAATCAGGTACTCAGGCGACGAGAACAAGCACCGGTATCAAGTCAGCTACTTTCTATAAATATCACCTAACAAGTATCAGATTTTAATCTAACTGTTCAGATGTGCCAATACTATTAAGGGTAAGGGTAAAATTTTGTTTTGACCGTTGGATGGGGAAAATTTATGAACGGAGGTTGCAACTCCATACATTTTCGGCTATAAAGGGGTTTTTTGATAATAGTATGATATCACGGAATTTGAGACATGAGGCATAAGGTATGAGATACAGCCGGATGTTTATACCGACGGTCAAGGAGGTTCCCTCCGATGCTGAGACTGTAGGTCACAGATTGATGATTCGAGCGGCTTTGATACGAAAAGTGGCCAGCGGGACGTATACGTATCTGCCGCTGGGCTGGCGGAGCCTGCTCAAAATCATAGCAATCGTCCGGGAGGAGATTAACAGGGCCGGGGCCCAGGAGATTCTTGTGCCTTCTCTTCAGCCCCTTGAACTCTGGGACAAAACCGGCCGGAGCATTGACTATGGGCCAACGATATTCCGTTTTGAGGACCGCCACGGCAGGGGAAATGTGCTGAGCCCTACGGCCGAGGAGGTGTTTACCTATTTGGCCGCCGGGGAGATAAAGTCCTACAAGCAAATGCCAATTAATCTTTATCAAATCAGCCCCAAGTTCCGAGATGAATTTCGGCCGCGTTTTGGCCCCGTGAGGTCCCGCGAATTTATAATGAAGGATGCCTATAGCTTCGATTCTAATCCAGAAGACCTCGATAATTCCTATAAGGCTATGTACGATGCTTATTGTCGTATCTTCAAACGCTGCGGGCTCGATTATGTAATCGTCGAGGCCGAGTCCGGCGAGATGGGCGGCTCGGGGTCACACCAGTTCACTATCCCGTGTGAGTCCGGGGAAGATACAATTGTTTACACCGAAGACGGCTCTTACGCGGCAAATCTCGAAAGGGCTGCTGTAGACCCGCTGCCAAAAGAAAACACAAATGCCGAAATTCCACCTATGGAGGATGTTCAAACTCCGAATATTGGCACAATCGAAGCCGTCTGCAATTTTCTAAAGACGAAACCTGAACAGATGGTAAAGACGCTGATTTATTCAACCGAGGACCAAACAGCAGCTGTACTTATTCGCGGCGACCATGATGTTAATGAGGAGAAGTTGAGGTTGGCTGTTGGGGGCAAACACATCGAGCTGGCAGATGAACCTACGATAGAAAAAGCTACCGGTGCAAAGGTTGGATTTGCCGGCCCCGTTGGAATAGCTAACAAAGTTGGTACTATACTTATAGACCATGCAGTAACAGCGATGCCGGTGTGGGTTACCGGTGCTAACAAGACTGACTACCATACAAAAAATGTTTTGCAGGGCAGAGATTTTCCGCTCGAAGGTGATAATATCAGTGTTGCTGACATTCGCTACGCCGTTGAAGGTGACAGGCATAATGGGAAAAAGCTATTGTTTAAGAAGGGTATAGAAGTCGGTCAGGTCTTCAAGCTCGGAACAAAATACAGTGAAAAGCTCGGTGCAAAATTCCTTGATGAAGAAGGTGTAGAAAAACCCTGCATCATGGGCTGCTATGGCATCGGTATAAACCGGATCCTTGCGTCTGCTACTGAGACCTGTAACGACAAGAACGGCATTATCTGGCCAATCAGCATCGCTCCGTTTGAGGTTCTGATTACGTGCGTCAATCAGGATGACGAAGAAGTGGCAAAGGTGGCCGAAGACATTTACCAGCAACTTCTCGCCAATAACATTGAAGTATTGTTAGACGACCGCTCGCTTCGAGGCGGAGTGAAATTCAAGGACGCCGACCTGATTGGCATACCGGTCAGAGTGACAGTCGGCAGAAAATCTGTTGCTGAAGGAAATGTCGAGTTAAAGCTTCGGGCCGAATCCGAAAGCCAAAATGTGCCTGTTGAAAAAGCGACAGATAAAGTGATAGATCTGGTCAATTCATTAAAAGAACAGTTGAAGCTCTAAAGATTCAATAGTTTCATAAGATGTAATTGGATAAATTACAGTTAATTACGAGGATTGGCAACAAAGCCGACTCAAAATTCGAAAGGAGAGAATCGATGAAAGAAAATAGACTTTCAAGGCGG
Source organism: Phycisphaerae bacterium (assembly GCA_029858035.1). GTDB lineage: Bacteria > Planctomycetota > Phycisphaerae > Sedimentisphaerales > Anaerobacaceae > CS2-K091. The sequence continues at coordinate 3,828 of JAOUFU010000154.1, read as the reverse complement.
ACTTTTTTGGGCAAGACATCGCTTGCGGCGGCTGGCACGGTCGCAGCAGCGTTGGGCCGCTCAGCAACGGGGGCAATCGATATGAGCAAGGTAGAGCGGCTCGTCAAGAAAGGCCGTATCAACCAGTCCGTCAGCAAGTGGTGTTACGGTAAGTTTTCGCTTGATGAGCTATGTGCGATATCCAACAAAATGGGCATAAAGGCGATTGACCTGCTTGGACCGGGTGACTTTCCAACCGTTAAAAAGCACGGGTTGCTCTGCTCGATGATAAGTACGCATGGTCTGGGCAATGGGATAAACAGGAAAGAAAACCATGAGCAATGCCTGGCGAAAATCCGCGATTCCATCGACGCTGCCGCCGAATACGGATTTCCAAATGTGATTACCTTTCCCGGTAACCGGCGAGGCATGTCTGACGAGGAGGGAATCGAAAACTCTGTTATCGCGCTCAAGCAGGTTGCAGGGCACGCAGAGAAAAAGAAGGTCACCATCTGCATAGAATATCTCAACAGCAAGGTCAATCATAAGGATTACATGTTCGACAAGACGGCGTGGGGTGTTGAAGTCTGCAAGAAGGTCGGCTCGGAGCGGGTCAAGATTCTTTACGACATTTATCACGCGCAAATCATGGAAGGCGATATAATTCGCACGATACGTGACAACAAGGACTACATTGGCCATTACCATACGGGCGGCAATCCGGGTCGAAACGAAATCGACGATACGCAGGAGTTGTATTATCCAGCGATTATGCGAGCTATTGCCGATACCGGATTCAAAGGCTATGTAGCGCATGAGTTTGTTCCTAAAAGAGATCCCCTTGAGTCATTGGCTTATGCCGTGCGAATTTGCGATGTATGATATTGTGCAAAGGGAGACCTGCTGATATAAAATCGCCAAGTACGAATTGCTTAATTGAAGAACAAAGGAATGTGGAAGCTAAAAGGCCCTAAGCCGGTCAAGCTGATAGTCGGTATTTTGGCTGCAGACCGTCAATGTCTGCACGAGGCTGTCGATGTATTAACCGACAAGCTCGGGAACGTTGATTTTACAAGCAATGTATGGCCTTTTGACAAAACCGATTACTACCAGGAACAGACCGGGCCGAATATATTGAGACAGTTTGTCAGTTTCGACAAGCTTATTGATCCCGGCAAACTGGCAAAAATCAAATGTAAGACAAATAAACTCGAACAAAAGCTGACAAAAACGTTAGGTCTTCCTCTGCCCAGACCGGTAAATCTGGACCCCGGCATAATTGAACCTTCGAAGCTGATATTGGCCACAACAAAAAACTATTCTCATCGTATATATATCGGGGGACAAATGTATGCCGAGGTGACACTTAAGTTTGATAAAGGACAGTGGATGCCATTAGACCATACTTACCCTGATTACAGGCAGAAGTGCTATTTCGATTTTTTTCTTAAAGTCAGGACCCGATTACTGGAGCAGTTAAAATCGCAACGCTGACCACATTAGCATTAATCTTATTAGCCGGCTCTATTGTTTTGTCGTTGGCTTTGACCGGAGTTGTAAAAATCTTTGCACAGCGGGCCGGCTTTGTCTCACATCCGTCCGAGGACAGATTCGCCGAGAGGACCGTTCCGCTGGGGGGTGGTATTGCAATCTTTGTCACACTGATGGCATTTATCATCCCTGCAACAATTGTGCTAAAATTTTTACCCAGCCGGGTCAATTCCCTTGCCCAGACGGCAAATATTGATCCGGCGGACTTTTTGGCCAAAGTCAATCAGCTCATAGTCATTTTACTAAGCGGCCTTATCCTGTTGGTACTCGGTCTTTGGGACGACAAGAAACATCTTGGGCCCTTTTTCAAACTTGCCGTTCAATTCGCGGTTGCGATAACCGCTGCCCTCCTGGCGGATGTTAGAGTAGAGTTTTTTATTCAAAACAAAATAATTACTTCCGTGCTGTCGGCGTTCTGGATAGTCCTGATTATCAACGCCTTTAATTTCCTCGACAATATGGACGGCCTGTCTGCGGGTATTGCAGTCATAGCGAGCTGCATTTTATTTGCCGCAGCCGCTATAAGCGGACAGGTGTTTGTTGGGGGGCTGGCACTTGTCCTGATAGGTACATTATTGGGTTTTCTGGTATTCAATTTCCCACCAGCGAAAATCTTTATGGGTGACGCCGGCTCGCTTGTTGTGGGCTTTTTTGTTGCAATTCTGACTTTGCGGACCACGTATTATCGTGAAGCCCAAAGCGGCCGATGGTACGCGGTCCTTATGCCGCTGCTCGTCATGGCAGTTCCCCTGTACGATTTCGTAAGTGTCACTCTGCTGCGTATAGTTCAGGGCAAGAGCCCATTTGTCGGCGACACACAGCATTTTTCCCATCGATTAAAAAGACGGGGATTGACCGACACACAGACAGTTCTGACATTATATCTGGCTACGCTCTGCACCGGGCTGGGAGCAGCTTTTCTTAATCAGGTAAACCCGGCCGGCGCTATTTTAATTTTTACTCAGACGTTTATGATACTGGCCATTATCGCTATCTTGGAAAAATCAGCCCAAAATGACAAAGACGGTAATTAGCAGTTCATCTAAAAGCACTGGGCAAGTTGTTTTAGAACACGTTCTGCTTGTTCTCTGCCTGTGCGTAATTGCACTTCGTGCAATGTATACCGAAAGCCCAAGTTCTCAATCGGCAAACCTGCCGGCCAATCTAAATGATACTGTTTACAGCTTATTGATGTCGACTGTATTGATAATTTCTTTTGTCGTATGGTTTATAACCGCCTTCTGCAGGAAGAGATTTTCATATCGCCTGACCGGGATAGAAATCGGTCTTTGTCTGTTTTGCACTGCGGCCATTGTTGGTGTCTTTGTGGCCTCGAACAAGAGAGCTGCAATCACTAACTTTGTAACACTTCTGGCCCCTGTCCTCATGGCTGTTTTGTTTGTGCAGATATTGGAATCGCAGGCAAAAGTGAAACTGCTGCTGGCTGTCATTGCTGCTTTAGGCGTGGTCTCGGCATATCAGTGTGCCGAGCAATTTTTCGTGAGTAACCAAATGATGATTGAGCAGTATGAACAAAACCGGCAGGCCTTTCTTGAGCCGCTCGGTATTCAACCCGGCACATTTGCGCAGTTTCTTTTTGAGCACCGGCTTTCTACAAAGGGAGTCCGCGGCTTTTTTACAACCAGCAATTCGGCCGGTTCATTTGCACTGCTGGCGTCTTTTGCCGCTATCGGTATATTTGTCGACAAATTAAAGAACCGCAAATATGGTGCTCACGGGCCTCTCAGGTTTGTTTGCTGTGGTATTGCAGTTGCGATTGTTATTTTCGGCTTTGCTATTACGCGCAGCAGAGGTGCAATTATGGCATCGCTGGCAGCGACAGCAATGTTTATTGCCTTCCTTTTGTTTAGAAATTGGTTAAATACGTATAAGAAAGCCATATTCATTGTTTGCCTACTATTCTTTTTCATTATCGGTTGCGTGGTTGTTCGGTATGGAATAACTCACGGCAGGCTGCCGGGTGGTAATTCCATGATGGTCAGATGGCAATACTGGGACGGTGCTGTAAAGATGTGTGCTGACTATCCTGTAACAGGCGTCGGCGGCGGCAACTTCGGCAGCTTCTATCCCCGCTACAAAGCTGCTTCAGCACTGGAAACTGTTGTGGACCCACACAATTTCATGCTAAGTATACTGACTCAATATGGCCCGCTCGGACTTATAGGATTTTTAGCCGTTGTATCGGTTCCGTTATGGCGGGCAGTGTCTCGTGAGTCTGTTTTAGTTTTACCAAAAGCTAATCAGCATGAGCCGGTTTTTACAAAAGCGGCCATACCT
>JAOUFU010000153.1 GCA_029858035.1 Phycisphaerae bacterium | reverse complement strand
CTCCTTTTCAATTTGGGCCGGTTTTGATATTGCCCCTCATCCTAAACTGTAATTTTCCAAATAACCATCTCTACAGTTTGATAGTTACAATTTAGCGGTATTATGACATAATTTCGGGAAAATGTCAACAACCTTTCCACCGTTTTTTTATATCCCATATATCTCTAACAGGAACTGTCAACACGATACCACAAGGCATTGATGAATAAAGAGGGAAAATATCGCTTTTCAGGGTGTTCTCCGATTGCAGGATCTATCCTGTGCGTTTTCACCAAAAACCATAATTTGGGAGTGGATTATTGTTGTTGATACGGACACTCAGTATAATAGCGGTATGAAATGAGCGGGCTAATTCTACTCCCTATTGTCCTCACACCAATGAAGGGCCATTAGGCGGAAGTCGAGAAAGTTCACTACACAATCTCCATTCACATCACCTGCTACGATAGTCTCACAGAGTGGTTTGCCAAAATATGATTTACTCGCTTCAATAGTGCCGCCGTATGCACCCATATTGACCCGGCCGCCGTTGGGAAACGGCTCTAAACCAATCGGGCTCACCGGATCACCCGAATCAATGCATGGGCTACTCACATCATCCTGCACCCAGCTTTCGCTGTTCGCATCAAACCTTCCCGCCTGAGACTTCAAATGATAATCTCCATTGCACGGATCAGCAAAACATGGATCAGAATCAATATTCCCAGTTCCCCAATTGAGTGTACAATCGTATGGTCCCATAAAAACTTCTGATTGCCCACCATCTACATCGCTATATGAGATTTCAAGAACAGATTCAGTGGGAAACCCGACAAGCATGGAGACCAGCACGATCTCATAACCGTATACTGGGCTCCATAATATGGAGTTGGTAATCCTCACGTTGGAATCATCACAATAGATACTACTACCAAACCTGGATTGGCTTGTAGTGTTGGCGCTGATGGTGCAGTTTTCGACTACGTAGCTACCACACCAAAAAGCAATTCCGCCACCAGAATATTCATCCGAATTTTCCGTGATTATGCAGTTGGCGATAGTAACATTGGCTAATGTGCTATGTGTGTAGGGGCCATCCAGCCTGATGCCGCCACCGGAGTAATTAGCTGTATTTCGCGAGATTGTACAATTGCTGATCCTTGCTGCTGTTGTTCCAATGCCGGTAATCATACATATACCACCGCCACCAAAATCACCTCCAGTAGAATTGCCTGAAATTGTACAATAGCTGATTGTAGGATTCTGGTTGCCTCCATAAAAAATGCCACCGCCCTCTCGCCCGGAGGTATTATTGGCGATAATGCAATGGGTTACGATTGGATTGCCTTCCCAGAAACACAATCCGCCCCCCCAGTCGTTGGCGAAATTGCCAGTAAAGGTAGAGTTGAGTATACATGCACTGCTTTGATGGCACCCAATACTTCCACCGAATTCAGCACAATTGCCCGTAAAGGTACAATTACCGATCGTTGGACTGGAACCGATGCAATAAATTGCACCGCCCTGTGGTAACAAATCACCATTTTTTTTTGGACCATAGCCGTTAGTAATTGTCAAGCCATCCAGAACTGAGTTAGAATCTTCGCCATTATGAAAATAAAATCCTCGATGCGGTTCGCTTTCCGTCCCATTGCAATCGATAATACAATGTTCTGGACCATTGGCACTGCGTAGCGTAATCTCTTTGCCGAGAAAGTCTATATCTCTATTGCCGACGCCGGTATAAGTACCATCGGCTACGATTATGGTATCGCCGTTGTTAGCATCATCAATTGCCGCCTGGATATTATTAAAATCCGCTGGCCCATCGTCGTCTACGGTGATTATTCTCGACGCTTGTAGACTTGCCGTACATAAACCAAGTATCGCAAAAAGAGCTATTAGAATTTCCGCTTTTTTTATCATATACAGTTCTCCGTAAACTTAGAACTATTATACAACTTTCTGGTTTTTTGTCAAGGCTCAAGTTTGCTTTAATCTGGAGACCGGCCGAAATCATGTGGTGTTTTCATTTCAAACCACATGCGGCTGTGGACATTATTGTCAGGATAGATTGTCTTTGTGTCAAACAACGCTAATTGGAAGAAATGCGAAACTGGTCGGTTTGAGTTAATTATTAAGGAGGGCTTATTTGCCGGATTAGCTTGCTTCCGTTCTTACCGGGCTCCCAAACGCTTTTTGTCACGTTTTGGGGGCCTTCTTAAACTTCTTAAGCGGTTGTGGCTCGGTCACTTTGCGGTAACCCAGCGCTTTTATCAGCTCAAGGACCTCTGTCCATGTCGGAAAAGGCCTTGCATTTTTTCTTTTATATTCATCAACAGCCATAAGAAACTCAAATTGCTCGTCAGACATTTGGCCTTCTTCGGCAGATTTTCGTTCATCACTTCTTCGCCTGCCGGGCCCACGATGACGGTCCAGTCCCAAACGCCTGTCAACAACACTTTGCCTGCGGTCATCACCGCTCCGACGATCTGTGAATTGTTTTTCATCCATAGAATTGGTATCTCACATTTCTAAAAAAAATATATTAAAATTCACAACCCCTGACTTTTGCTATCCGTTTTTGTTGGCTGGTTTTTCAGGCCCGGCTGTTTGACTGATAGTTGTTCGCCCCATAACATAAAATACAATCCGGCAGCATATCCTGATGATACGAGATAGAGTTAAGAACAGCGGAGATTAGAAATCATCCTCGAACAGGTCGCTGTCAAAATCTTCGTCGTTTTCATCTTCTAATGCAAAATCATAAAAATCATCATAGGCATTCTGCGACTCGATTACCACGTGTGCTTCATCGAGGAAATCTTCGGGAACCATTAGAGCAATGCCTTTCTTACCGCTTGATTGTTCGTTTTGCTCATTTATCACTGCAGGAATATCATTAGTTTTCAGCAGAGACTCGTACTCTTTGGCCTGTTCCATGTCATCGATAAAAGTAACGACGACGAAATCCTGCATTTCAGTCTGTGATTTCTGGTTTTTTTTATACCGTTTTGCCATTCTATCTATTTCTCCGCAACAAACTCAATCTTTCCGGCGAGTCAACAATTGGCCCCGAAGAGCTGTTCGTCTAAATATTTTCGTCAAAATAAACCTTATAAATTATTAAAAATCACGAGTTTATAAGAAAAAGCATATTTTGCAGGTCAAATTTTCGTAAGTACTTTCCTGCTATCGGCCCAATGAACGCATAAATTTTGTGTTTGGGCGTTTTTTTTTGTTGCATATCCCATCGCTTTTTGTAATAACGATGCTCAATAATGTGCCGGACTTAAGGATTCAGTGCCGGGCCATGATAAATTAACTTTTTTTAACATGGAGGATTTTTGTAATGGCAAAGAAAAAAGAGTCGTTAATTGTAGCCAGCAAAGTAAAGGCCTATATCAAGAGCAAAAATATGATGACCTCATCCGACGCTCTCGGAGCAATAAGTGACAGGGTCTATTGTATGCTTGATAGCGCAATTGCTCGAACCAAGGCTAACCGTCGCAGCACAGTCAAGCCGCAAGACCTGTAAAACCCATTAGAAGTCCTTTGGCGTTTTACTTCTAACAGGCGAAACAGGAATTGTGCTAACATCTTTTGTCTGCGTAATTTACGTTTGCGACGATGTTATTTAAACCAAGCTGTTCCGCATTTTCCCAGCGGAACAGCTTGGTTTTTTGATTGGCTTGCCTGCATATTTAACTATTTATTCTCCCATGCCTACCCCTGGCTGTTTTGTGTGAAGACAATTGACCCGCAACAACAACTATCGGACTAACAGCTATTGGTTATATTGAACTTATGCAGGGTTTTTTATTTCAGCAATTGACCCATAAAATCCTCATTATCAGTGTCAAAATTCACGCATTTGCAAAATTTATTGAACTTGTCTCAAGTTAAATTCCGATTTATATAACAGAAAACAGCATAAATACTTTGTTTTTGCCAGCTTGAAATTAAGATTGTTTAAATTACTGCCGATAAAGTATTCAACGGCAAATCGCAAGTTAATGCGCAATCGGACAAGTTTAAGAATATGTCCGATATCAATGGATTTAACAGGGGCCAATTTTAAGTCCTTATACTACAGAAAGTTATGAGGATAAGCTGACGGTGGATCGTATAAAAGTTTTCATGTTAGGTTGGGAATTTCCTCCTTTTATCAGTGGCGGACTCGGCACAGCTTGCTATGGACTTACCAAAGCAATGGACCAACTCGGCATACAAGTAACTTTTGTTCTGCCAAGAATGGTCAGCAGCAAGTTTGCTACCCATGTTAAGCTCGAGTTTGCCACCCATGCGAAGCTGCAAGCTTCTGAATCCCAGATGCCCATGAGTGACTTAAAATTGGGAGAGCTAAAAAATGTAGTATTTCGCACCATCAACTCCCCACTACAGCCATATTCAACCCCTGACACTTACCAGCAGCGAATCGAAGAAAGTTTGAGACAAAAACACATCAGCAATAGCGGTGCAACCAGCCAGTATTCCGGCCCGTTAGATTACAACAGCGATATGTATACCGAGGTCCACCGTTACGCTGAGGCTGCCGTTGAATTGGCTGGAAATGAGCATTATGACATTGTTCACGCTCATGACTGGATGACCTATCCTGCGGGTATTGCCGTGTCGGCAATCAGGGAAAGACCGCTAATTGTGCATGTTCATTCGACAGAATTCGACCGCAGCGGCGAGCATGTCAACCAGATGATATACGATATCGAGCGGGAGGGTATGGAGCGGGCAAATAAAGTAATCGCTGTCAGCCATTTTACCCGCAATATCATAATCAGCCGATACGGCATCAGCGGTGAAAAAGTTGAAGTAGTCTATAACGGCGTGGAACGCAACGGCAATGACGATTGGACTTTAGCCAAAACAGGCATCGAAAAAGATGAGAAAATTGTTTTGTTTTTAGGCCGAATTACAATGCAAAAGGGCCCGGAGTACTTTCTCCATGCAGCCAAGAAAGTCCTGGAAGTCGTGGACAATGTCAAGTTTGTAATGGCCGGCTCCGGCGATTTAATACACAGGGCCGTTGAGATGGCGGCAGAACTCGGCATCGGGCACAAGGTCTTGTTCACGGGCTTTTTGCGCGGTGAAGAGGTCCGAAGAATATATAAAATGGCTGATTTATATGTAATGCCTTCGGTATCAGAACCGTTTGGGATTGCACCGCTCGAAGCGTTGGATAACGATGTGCCTGTCATAATAAGCAAGCAGAGTGGTGTATCAGAAGTTTTGATGCATGCCCTGAAAGTTGACTTCTGGGATGTCAACGAGATTGCCAACAAGATTGTAGCGGTATTGAAATACCCACCGTTGGAGATGACGCTGCGGAATCACGGTAATTTTGAAGTGAGAAAACTACGTTGGAAAGACAGCGCGCAGAGGTGTGCCCAAATTTATGGAGAAACACTGATGCAGTTTGATAAATGTATCTAGTGAACGGATATACAGGATACGAAATATGGCTTCGATATGTTTTTACTTCCAGGTGCATCAACCCCTGCGATTAAGGCATTATACGGTATTTGACAAAAACTCCCATTATTTTGACGATTATAAAAATTCCTCCATCTGCAGGAAGGTGGCAAATAAATGTTATCTTCCAGCCAATCGATTACTCCTGGACATAATCCGGCAATTTGGGGGTAGATTCAGGATAGCGTACAGCATAACCGGCGTGTTACTGGAGCAGCTGGACTCGTTTTCGCCGGAAGTCATGAGCACTTTTGATGCTCTGGCCGAAACCGGCTGCGTGGAATTTTTGGCTGAGACGTACTATCACAGTTTAAGTTCTTTATACTCGCGTGATGAATTCGTAGAGCAGGTCAACAAGCACACTGAAACCATCGAATATCTTTTCGGTCAAACACCACGAGTATTTAGAAATACGGAGTTGATATACAATAATGACCTGGCTGTCCTTGTCGAGTCAATGGGCAAGTTCGACGCAATACTTACCGAAGGAGCAAACCACATATTAGGCTTTCGAAGTCCCAATTTTGTCTATCGCCCCCAATGCTGCCGGAAGTTAAAGCTCCTGATGAAAAACTATTCCCTCAGCGACGATATCGCTTTTAGATTTTCCAACCGTAGCTGGCCGGAATGGCCTTTGACGGCAGAAAAGTTCGCCCGATGGGTAAGCGACGTGAACGGTAACGGCAACGTTGTCAACCTGTTTATGGATTATGAGACATTCGGCGAACACCAATGGGAAGATACGGGCATATTCGATTTTATGCGGCACCTGCCGGAACAGATTCTAAGGCATCCGGACAACGATTTCAAAACCCCCAGCGAAATAGTTCAGGCTTATGAACCCGTCGACACAGTTGATGTGCCGCATCTGATAAGCTGGGCCGATACCGAAAGAGACCTCTCAGCCTGGCTTGGAAATGCAATGCAATCCAACGCCATTCATGAGCTCTATCGGCTGGAAAAGAAAATCAAGAAAACCAGCGACGAGAAAATTATTTCAGACTGGCGAAAATTACAGGTATCGGACCATTTTTATTATATGTGCACAAAATACTTTGCTGACGGTGATGTACATAAATACTTCAATCCCTATGATTCGCCTTATGACTCTTATATAAACTTTATGAACGTATTGAACAATCTCCAAAGCCGCTGTGCCAAACCGGCTCTGTTAAATACAAAAAGTATCACAAACAAGGCTCTAACAGACAAAAACTATCTAACGGAACAGGCAATTGAGGGTGTATGCCAGCCTTCAGGGGGGTCCTAAAATAAATGCGTATCTCGTGAATCGTGAATCATATTCCGCCCGAGATACAGGATACGAGATGCAAGAAACGAGATGTCAATATCGCAAAAAGCTGACGACGTAGCAATTTCTATATCAACCGCTGATGAGTCTGTTGAGAACCTATTGACCAGAGAATGGCTTCTTACTAATGAGCGAGGCGGCTACGCATCGTCAACAATTATCGGCTGCAACACCAGAGAATATCATGGCTTGCTCATCGGCTCGCTTAATCCACCGGCCAATCGTATAATGGCATTAGCTAAATGCCTTGAGATGGTGATATTTGAGGGAGAGAGCCGATTTTGTCCGGCTTCGGGCGCATCACAAAATGTGAGCCGGCGAAAGGTATATAACCTTTCAACCTTTGAATTCAATGACAAATTCGCGCCACAGGGTTTTACCTATCTCAAGCAGGTCCGCCGGGATACCGGCCTACATTTTGATTATGAACTGGAGCAACTTAAACTGACTAAATCAGTGTATCTTCTCCGTGATACGGATACGGTTGTCCTGGTATATGATTTCGCCGATTCGCAAAAGCCGGTTGAGTTCGTTTTGCGTCCATTTATTGGCTTAAGGGATTTCCATACCCTGCAAAGGTCTGACGCTCCATTATGTTCAAGATGGCTCGGTGATAGTTTGCTGGTTCGTCATGATGTCCCGGGGAGCTGCGAATTATTCCTGAACTGCCCTTCCATGAACTTCGAAAAGGACAAGCAATGGTGGTTTAATTTCGTATATCGTAATGAGAAACAAAGGGGCCTGAATTTTACCGAAGATTTGTGGACGCCTGGTTTTTTTAAGTGCCGGATCCCCGCGGGTGAACCAGCCAAAATTGTTTTCCGGGCTAACTTGAGCCCGCCAGGGTCGATCTCCAATCCTGAACAGCTAATAAAAGCCGATATTGATGAGATTTGCAATGATTTAAACAAACACCAGAGTGCTGTAACTGTCGCTGCAAAAAACGGCGATGACGAATTTAGAACGCTTTGTTTAGCCGCTGACCAGTTTATTACAAAACGCCAAACAAACTGGGACCCCGAGCACACACACAGAACCACTGTTATTGCAGGCTTTCCCTGGTTTGCTGACTGGGGTAGAGACACTTTTATATCCTTGCCGGGTTTACTGCTCTCAACCCGCAGATTTGACGAGGCAAAGTCGGTTTTGACCACTTTTGCCCAAGCGGCGGATGAAGGGATGATTCCAAATCGCTTCGATGACCACACCGGCACAGCCTACTTTAACAGTGTCGATGCTTCTCTTTGGTTTGTCAACGCGGCTTTTCAATACTTAAATGCAACCGGCGACTCAGAAACCTTCACGCAGCAGCTTCTACCGACAATCCGCTGGATTATAGACTCTTACCATAATGGCACGCAGTTTGGTATTTGTGCTGATTCCGATGGGCTTATAACCGCAGGCAATCACGAAACGCAGCTAACCTGGATGGACGCCAAATGTGATGGCGTTAGCTTTACGCCCCGGTGCGGTAAAGCGGTTGAGGTTAATGCCCTTTGGTACAATGCTCTCTGCCTTTGTGCCCAATTTTATGCCGGCCGGGATGTAGAGAATGCCAGGCATTACAAAACTATGGCAGACAAAGTGAAAGTGAGCTTTTGCAAATTATTCTGGAATGAGAAAACCGGTTACTTGAACGACTGTATTTTACCCAATGGTTCAGTTGACTCAACCCTTAGGCCGAATCAAATATTTGCTGTCTCACTTGGTTCTTCGCCACTGTCACCTCAGCAACAGGCGTCAGTTGTAGACGTTGTGCAAAAAGAACTCCTCACGCCTTATGGCTTGCGAACGCTAAACGTTCAGGACGAGCGTTACAAAGGAACATACACAGGCCCGCAGCAGCAGCGAGACGAGGCTTATCACCAGGGCACGGTCTGGCCGTGGCTGATTGGACCATTTATCGAAAGTTTCTTGAAGGTCAACGATTACAGCAAAAAAAGCAAGAAAAAGGCAGCCGAATTTATCCAGCCACTGATTCAGCATCTCACCGAAGATAGTTGCCTCGGAAGTATCTCAGAGATATTTGATGGTGACGCCCCCCATAAACCGAGAGGCTGCATCGCCCAGGCCTGGAGCGTGGCCGAACTGATCCGAGTATACGAGTTGATAAATAATTGAAAACCCTCCCGGCAAACCAGAATCAGAATTGTGATTCCATCAAAGCTACGTGTTTTTTCATCTTCCTGACCTTATTTTTTAAAGCGCTATACATACCCTCGGCCGTCTCTTTGATAGTCATATGCGAATTGGTATATGGGTTGTTCCTTGTACCCTGCTCTACGGCTTCTATCCACTCGGTTGGTATGGTCGGTGTCCCGGAGAAAGCGCCCGCCAATCCGGCGGCACTGGCACCAAGACAATCGGTATCACGCCCGAAGTTGACCGCGATGACTATCGCATCTTTGACGTTTCCCTTA
>JAOUFU010000692.1 GCA_029858035.1 Phycisphaerae bacterium | reverse complement strand
ATTTCGACGTGAAAGTGAGTATAGCGAGAAGGCATTTGGATGAACTCAAAAGGCAAACGTAAACACGTTGTTAGAGACCAACGGCCATAATGAGAATCCGAAGGCCAACGAACCCCAGCGCAATTGCCAAGCCTCGAATAATCCAAACCCCATGAACACGATTAGAAAGCACCGCCCCCAGTTGCGCTCCGAAAAGCACACCAATCGCCAGGGTAATCGTCCGCCGAACGCCATGAGAAAATGCGCCTGCCACAATATGCACGATGGTCCCTGTCAAAGCCATGATCGCCAAGACGAAATGGGATGTTGCGGTGGCAATATGCACAGGAAAGTTCAAAAAATGAACCAGGGCGGGTACATGAATAATTCCGCCACCAATACCTAACAAACTGGAAATATACCCGACAAAAAAGCTTATTCCTACCCCTACTATGGGGTTGTAAGAAAAAGTATGATTGGAACCATCTGCCTCAACAAGATTTCTCATAAAGTGGTGTTTAGGGTTGTCCGCATTTGTTTCCCTCTCCCTTTTAGCTCGAAAAAGTAGAAATCCTGATACTACAATCATGAAAATACCGAATACTGCATCGAAGAGTCGGCGTGGGATATAGGCCGTGGTAAGCGCCCCCAGAATCGCACCTGGAATAGTTGCGGCTGAAAACAGCAATCCTGATTTGTAATCAATCCGCCTCATCCGGGAATATGCCAATGACCCTGACAAGGCATTAAAGAAAACAACTGCCAGCGAAATGCAAGTGATAATTTCTGGACTTTCGTCAGGATAGAGCAAGAGTAAAATAGGCACCAAAACAAAACCACCACCGGCTCCTATAAGCGTTCCATAGGCTCCGACGATAAACCCCAAAGGTATAAGCCATAAGTATTGTTCCATTGATCGACTCTGTTTCTTTACATATTACGGTTAAACCCTTATTTCAACCATGTAAATGATAATGCCGGGTATATCTCTCCATCGATTAACAGTTGAAATATCCACATTTTTCGTAGAGGGTGTCAATTATCGAGTACAGGAAGGAACCTTGAAACCTGCCAGGGACAAGAAAAAAGGACACAGTCCCCTTTCTCCCGCCATACCCCCGCTTTTCGTCTGGACAAGGTTCCCCAGTGGCTAGAATGGAAACTTCAACCCAACGAGCCACGTGAAAAAGAAATTCTCGTCCCGGACGTCAAGGTTGGTGAAATTGAAGAGGAAGGTGGTATCCAGCGATATCGAGTTAGTCAGTCTATACTCGGCCCCTATGCCAAGGGGAATGAGGAAACTGACGTCGTCCTCATCTCTCCTTGACCTCCGGTCTAGATCTGAATAGATAAATCCGATGCCCCCCTCGATGTGGGGTTTGACTTCCGGGATCTCAGCGAGGTCGAAGGCATATTTTGCCTGCGCGGAAAGACCGAGTTGGAAGAGATCGTCGGTGAATCCCATCTGGAGCAGCGGACCGATTGAGAACTCTTCGGTGAGGTAGTAATCGCCACTCAGGCCAAGGGCAAAGACTGTGCCATCAGGCGTATCGGCTTGAAGACCCAGATCGGCCCCAAAGAAAAACCTTCCAGTTCTTTGGTCTTTAGACTCCTGCTGGGCCTCGGCGAATTGCGTGAGCGCGAGGAATACCACGATAATGACGCCGGTCCAGATCAGCCTTCTCTCCTTCATAAGCAATCCTCCTTATGCAAAACCACCTCAACTCGAAATGGAACCGTGTTCTATTTCAGGGCCGAGCAGCATCCCCCAGTCACGTCTGAATGCCAACTTGACGATGGTCACTAATAAAAACTCACTTTGGAACGAATTAAATATACAAAAAAGGGGACTTGCATGTCAAGAAAGAGGGTACCGATGATTACCGATACAAATCAAGCATGTCTCGCCAAAATGTCCGCCTATACATTTCAGGAAGCAGTCTTCAAGAAAGAGGGCTGAGGGCTACACCTACTAGTCTTGTTCTGGAACGATTCTGGGGTTCAACGACTTCGGGTGGAAATCAGGAGCTCCAATTGAATAGTTGAAAATCATGCCGAACCATTTTCAACGGTATGAAAACAGAAAGGAATCCCCGGGAAACCGGTTGCGGATTCCACAAATCTTCGCCAGAGATTCTTTCTGCAGTCAACGGTTGTTGTTAGAAATAGGCACGAGAACGAGCAAAGTGATTTCTGATCCCGTCCTGTTTCTTGACAACTGGACATTGATTTGGGTTATGATGACTTTAGTG
>JAOUFU010000691.1 GCA_029858035.1 Phycisphaerae bacterium | reverse complement strand
ATGAGCTTCAGACTCCCAACCATTCAAAAAACTACGTACATCAGGCCTGGATTAATGAACAATTGGCGGCAAATACAAAGCCCCACATATTCGCCTTTGGCCACTTCACCGCTTTTAAAATGATGTGGGACAGTCTTGGAGACCATCCGACCGACCGCGATTTGTTCTGGGAAAGCCTCGAAAACGCCGGCGCCCGAACATATTTCGGCGGTCACGAACATTTCTTTGACCGCGCCAGCGCCGACGATGACGGCGACCCGAACAACGACCTTTATCAGTATATCATAGGAAGCGCCGGCGCCTCGGAGCACAACTGGAATGGAAACTGGATCGGCGATAACAGCGACATGACATTAACGAGTATCTACCACACAGTACGGTTCGGCTATGTCATAGTCGATATTGACGGCCTCGATGTCACCCTTACCTGGATGGAACGACACACTAACGACCCGCAAATTCCCGGTATATATCTGCCTATGGATGTATGGAGTTACACTGTATGCGGCAACGCAACTCATCCCTACCCAACAGGTGACATAAACAAGGACTGTTATGTTGATTACACCGACTTTGCCATCATGGGAAACCAATGGAAGCAGCCCCCCGGCGTTCCATCAGCAGACATTGCCCCCGAGGGTGTCGGCGACGACGTGGTCAATTTGCTGGACCTTGCCGTACTTGTCGGCCACTGGCTGGAATACCCCGACCCGTAGTGTGAATAAGAGCATATCCGAGTCACTATTAAGTAACCGCCATATACAGAAGAGCGTCTTCACTCCTTGGTGAAAAATCAAATTTCCCGAGAACATTCCGTCTCACTTAGGCGGTTTGGTTTTCAGTAAACCTTGTACTGCTTTCTTTCGCAGGATGAACCAAAAAATGTCCCGCGCCCGTATTTGCACCTCCGAAGAAAACCGGTAGAATACGAGCTTAAAGCTGAAAGACATGTTCTTAACGGCGACGTAATAACCGCCGGAACCCGCCACGGCAAAGCCGCCCCCCCGCCGGATGATGAATACGCACTATAATCTCCACCCGGCCATAACAGGCCGTTCGGCAGGTCAGGCTTATGCTATAGAATGGGAGATTTCTTCCAGCCAGTCATATATCTGTGAAGTTATTGTCCCCTGATTGCCCTTGCTGTCCGGCCCGACTTGAACCGTCAGGTGCGCATCTTCATCCTGCACATAACAAATCTTAAGGTCAAACGCATCCCCCTCCTTTGTATGGCAATTCCAGCTTTCATGATACCGGTCTTTATCGAAAAGAGATGTTTTGGCGGTCTTTTCAACAACCGAAAATTCCCACCCGTTTTCCGACATCTTGCCTTTGAGCTTTTGCTTGACCGCCGGCATCCGCCCAATATTAAAAGCGATTCCCGGAAGCTGAATCGTCCCTTCATCGGCATTCACCTGGGAATTGTTCTTAAACTCTTTTGGGATATCGGCTGTCATATAACAGATACCCCTGACCAGGTCATCGCCGAAATCAATCGCCGCCCCGATCGCCAGGCCCGCGGCCAGCTCGCCCGATTGATGCCCGATTATGCCGCCAAGCATTGTTGCGCATGAGCAGCAAAAACAGGCTACCAAAATTAACATTCCGCCTAAAAGTACCTTTTTCATTTCTTTGCTCCTTACTATATCTGCACTGTTCCCAATAATATCTTCCACTAATAGTAGGCTTTATTCAATAGAAAAGTTACAAAAAATTTCACATTTACTCACCTTTTTAGAATCGTTTCACATTTCGAGTGTTATAAACTACCAAATCCACCCCAAAACCGCAACTTTTTTCGTCGTTTCCGCAAATTCTGTGGACAGCCTTTACAGTGTTTTTTTCTCAACATCATCGGACAATGGAAACCCTGTAAATCTGGCCCTCGGGATTCATCCAAAACATGGAATTTCTTCCCTTTGTAAAAGTTTGCAATGGATAATACCTGCCTTTGTCTACTACGTCATAGTGCCACCCCTTTTTGGATGTATAAATGACTGGCTTCATGCTTTCTCTGAAAGGCAGTGTATAAGATGTGATTTTAACATAGGAAAAGACTTCACCGCCAAGGCCATCGTCCACCACTCGGTCTGGTTCCCCTGCTGAAGCAATTAAACTGTCCCGGTCTTTCCCAATCCATTGCCGCCCTAATTGTTGCTCTAACTGTGCTGTTGACGTGCAGCCTGCCATTGCACAGCAAAAAATCAGATAAACATACTTTTTCATTTTTACCGTTCC
>JAOUFU010000152.1 GCA_029858035.1 Phycisphaerae bacterium | reverse complement strand
ACCGAGAGCACGAACTGCCCGGTTCTGTAAATCGGGGATATCGCAGTTTGCCGCGATATCCATAATGCTATTCACTAAACCTGGCAATGCGAATTCCTGTAGTCCACGTACGATACAAAAGCATTTGTAGTAATTCATTCTATGCACTCCCTTAGACAGCAACTTGTCCAGTAAGTCTCTCATTTCTCGTTCGCTTTTCTCGTTACCGTCTAGAGCCCTAATAATTGTGGCCTCTGTGCTAACGAGCAGGTTTTCGTCCGGACTATTTTCGATTTCTTTAAGTAACTTAGAAACCATCTCATGACTACTTTTCTTCGCAATCCGTCTAATCGCCCTCAGTGCAAAGAAACGAGTCCACGGATATCTTTTCTTTTGATCATCATCTGCAGAGGTCAACAGAGTATTAAGATATTCGAACGCCTTGGCGTTCCCTATGGACTCCAATACGGAAGTTCCCCAACCGCGGATATTATCATGTTCTTCAGATTTCAAAAAATCGATTATTGGTTGCAGAAATTTCTTTTGCAGTGATGGCTCAAGCTTTCTAAAAGCCACAATGGCCTCTCTGCTTGTGTCGAATCTCTTATCACGAAACGCACAAATCAGTAACTGTGGTGTCATCGAATCTTCTTTGCCCATTCTACCTCCTTGATACTATACAAGCTGCCAATAAATTCCAATAATAACTAACGATACCTTTCTATTTTTCTAAATCTAACATGATTATGAAGCTAAGTTTGATCACGTCAATCCTTGCTGGAATAGACACACCCGGGACGGGGTGTTGATTTTGACACTGTCTACTGCTCAACATCCGAAAAATGCAGCATCTGCCTTGAATGCTTAGGGCTGAAAGTATTTTCACCATGGATGTCAAAAAGGCAACCCCCCGTCTCCGATAGCTAATGGTAGACTTCGCTTATTTCTTCTGGGAATTCTGCAGGACGGCACTTCTCGGTCCACTGCTCAAGTATGATCATAGTAAGAGGATCGATGCGCAGTATTCTAACACAGAATCGCAATCCATCTCTGCAGGGTGAGCAAGCTTCGGATATGTGAATCGGCATATACCGTACAGTAACGCGCCCCCCTGGGGAAGTACCAATTCCCCGGAAGTTTAGCGGTCCAAGCGCAGTAGGTAAAAGGGAAGACAGACAATGCTTGCATTTAATGGCGTCAGGTTTAATATCTTCTTTGCAGAATGGACATTTACCTCCGTGAGTTGGAGTCTCGGGGACAATAATGGACTGACAGTATTTGCACTTAATCGCATCCTGCATAATTTCCTCTTTACAGTAAGGACATTTTGTCGTTTTCTGAAGTTGTTTTTCCATTTTGATCACCTCCTATTACTTATCTACTTTTCAAATTTAGCAATCCGTACGCCCATTTCAAGAAGATGTTTTTTTTTGATTGTTAACAATATGGTTACGCCAACTATCGTGTAGAAACCGAGAAACGATCAAAAAGATGGTCAAAATCGATCACGCCCCCGTGCTCCACAAATCATTTCCTGTCTTCACTTTAACCGTTAACAATCAAAAAAAAACACACCGGTTGCACAAGCCAGGATATGGATATTATTGATAAGTAAAGGATTATAATATTTTATGAAATACACTCGTATCAGTGAATCATCATCATATTGTATATTATATGAAGTATCCAAAAACATAGGAGGTAGACATGGAAGAAAAAATCCTAAAACAAATCGTCTCAAGCCTTGAGGCGATAAACGCCAAACTTGAAATAGGACCTGTCAGTGGAATAGGCCTAAGAGGACCAGTGGCAGACCCGGGTCCTAGATGGGTGCCTGGTCATATACTAGAGCAATTTCCTACTGCGTTTCATTTTCGAGGTCCAGTGGCCGACCCAGCTCCATGGCAACTTTTGGACAAAGCTAAATTAGCTCAGATCAAAGTGCGAAATATCGATGGTGTTATAATGGAGATGGAGAAACAGATTGACTCACTTAAATTGGAAAGGGATTTGCTCAAACAGGAGTATAAAATCAAGTAGCACTTTTGATTAACAGGGACCCAATCCAGAGAGGCTTCGGAGAAAAAATAGATCGAAGCCTCTCCAATAAGCCATCTTGGGTACGCGGAATGAAATTAGAAAGAAATCATGTTAGTACAGATAATTGTGATGTCTTACTGATCGGCTATGAAGAATGGGAAAATTTGGGGCTGCGATACATTGCCTCATATCTCAAAGAACATGGAGTAAAAGCACAGATAGAATCTTGTGACCGAGCTTCAAGGGAGAACATACTCGCAGCCATCCGTAAGCAGAACCCGATAATAGTTGGTTTTTCTCTCATTTTCCAGAGGATGCTTCACGAATTCGCTGACTTGATAAGCTTTCTTCGCCAGAATGGAATCGCTGCTCATTTCACGATGGGCGGGCATTTCCCGAGCATAGAATATAGAAAGACATTAGAATCGATACCGGGCTTGGATTCCGTGGTTCGTGGCGAGGGTGAAGAAACTTCAATGGAGTTATACCAACAGATAGCTCGGTCCAATTCATTAAGTCATATCAATGGGCTGGCTTATCGCATTAACGGAGAAATAGTAACAACTCCTCCTCGTTCGCTGATACGCAAGCTGGACGATCTCCCATTTCCAATTCGAAGTGACAAGGTTGTGACACAAAGAGGAATGGGCCTTCGTTCGATTTTGTCCAGCCGGGGTTGCCCCTATGATTGCAGTTTTTGCAGCATTCGTCTGTTTTATCAAGAATTACCAGGTCCAAAAAGACGCTCTCGATCCCCTTCAAACGTCGCTTCTGAAATAGATGAACTATTTCACGAACAAAACACACGGATTTTCATATTTGAAGATGATGACTTTGCGATGAAAGCTCACCGTCAGAAACAGTGGATTGAGGAATTCGTGGACGAGTTAAAGAAAAAGAAAATAGCGGATAAGATTCTGTGGCGTATCTCCTGCCGGGTAGACGAAATAGATAAGGAGCTGATCAGGAAAATGATGGAGGTAGGATTGATGAGTGTGTATACTGGCATTGAATCAGGTAATGACCACGGATTGATGATTTATAACAAACGTTACACAGTCGAAGATATCTACAGGGCCATTGATATTTTGTACGACCTAAAAATGCCGTTTGAATTTGGATTCATGATACTGAATCCTGACAGCACATTCGAAACAATCAAAGCCGATGTCGATTTTTTAAAAGTGATAGGTAGTACTGGATGCGCTGTCGTTCATTTTACTAAAATGGTTCCGTACGCTGGTACACCGATTGCCAACAAACTGGAAAAGGAAGGAAGATTAAAGGGCACGATTGCAGCACCTGATTATGACTACAAAGATCCTCGGCTAGAGTTGTTACAGCTATTTTTTACCCAAGCATTCCATTTTCGTAACTTTGACAATAATGGGCTGGTCGAACGCCTGAGACATGCCAAGTTTGATGGTATTGTGCTCAACAAGTTCTTCGCAACCGAATATGACACCGATTCTTACAAAGCAACAATCCAGAGTCTGACCCGCGCAAGCAATGACACGTGTTTAGAAAACATGAGTATGGCTGTCAATCTAATGAAGGAGCGAGCAGCATGCGAAATATTGGACAATTGGCATTTTCTTGACCGCCTTGCCATGCAAGAAAATGAAACAGATCAGTACATTACATCCGCACTCGATTACCTGATGCATTATCCACCCTCGAAGACCATTTAGCAATGTACGGATTCTTTCTGGTCCTGGACCCAACCTGCTTTACTTTCTCAACCTTCACCTGATATTGCACTGCGATTTGCATTACCTACAGTATTTTTCTATCCGTTGTTGACTTTTGAGAATATCAATTACTGACGGTGGTGTTTTGAATACAAATGTAAAAGTGCACCCATCGTCTTGGTGCTCCGCAAAACCTTTCCTATTATCGGGTTATCTGTTAACAATCAAAAAAAAACATCCCGATTGCAGAAGCTACGATTTGGTTATGATTAAATAAGTAAAGGATCGTAATAATTATGGTAATGTACACAATATCATTTACAGATGAACATCGCATTACATCGGGTTCACTACGACACTCAATAATGGCAATTCAATGTCTGGGTAGTATCACCAAAGAGTCAAAGAAACTACCAGAGATGCCGACGTAACCATGATCTTTCTTCCTCATATCGAGCACAGTCATCAACAGACTAATATAAGGGGCATAATCATGTCCCCCAATGGTAAATAACCAAAGGATATTATGCAGACAATAAAAATGAAGGACAAAACACAAAGCGAACCAGTGGTTCCGGTGCTTGTTGACAGCACCGTACAGCCCGGTGACTCCCAGAGAATAAGATGCGTATATTTTCGTCTCGATCTATCTGAAGAAGCAACTCCATTCTACTATGGTGCAGACCGATTCAAGAATGCCAGATTTGCACTGCAGGGAAATTGGGCAGTGCTGATCGGAAGCAGGTTGGTCGATAATATTGAAAGTCTCTTCGCTTCCCCGGATAGCATAAATCGAACGCTCACAGAGATTTATGAAACGGAGGGTTTGAACTTAGACATCGGCTACATCTGGGTGCCATTTGATTTGCTCGGTTCGGTAGCGAAATCATCTGAAATTCGCATGGGCGATGTTTACAGAATGTCGCTAAGATTGTTCGGAGTATGCTATCGATTCACAACGGAGAGAATCGGCGAAGAAGAATGGCTATCTATGTGCATGTCCTACAAAGATGAGATCACGCTTTCGTCAGATGAAACGCGCGCATTCAGACAGTGGAGGATTGAGCAGATTAAAACATCCAGAGATAATTATCAGCAAGGGGAATACGCCAAACGGCGGATGCAAAGAAAATCGGAGTCGAAATGAGTTATCTGAAAGTCACTCTCATTGACGTCGGTTGGGGTGATTCTATTCTTATCGAAACATCAAACCCGGATGCCACGAAAAGACCGCTGTTCGGATTGATCGATTCCAACGATAACGCTGACAGAGATTACTGGCCGTCGTGGAACTTCTTGCGGAAGCACTTCGGTCTTCGCGAGGACGAATTCAAAGTAACAAAACCGTTCTTTGAATTTGTGATGCTCTCGCATGATCACTCTGACCATGGATCCGGACTGAAAAGGATAATGCAGCACTACGGGACCAAGAATTTCTGGTATCCGAAGGTGACCGAAGACGAAAGCGTAGTGCTGACATCCCTCCAATCCTACGCGAAACATCCAAGCGTCAAAATCGACCATCAAGCAGTCGATTCAGATGTGCAATTTGGCAAGTTAGGTGACGTTGATATTGAAGTACTTTGGCCGCCACGCGATACGATCGATTCGAATCCCAACAATAACTCTATAGTGCTGGCCCTGACGCTGCACAATACGACTTTTCTGCTAACCGGTGATGCCGAAGGTAAAGTATGGCAGCAAATAGCACAAAATATTCCGAAAAATACGGCTTTCATAAAAGTTCCCCACCACGGATCAAAGAACGGGACTATTTTTCAAGGTGCAGCGCCGTGGGTCGATGAACTTGACAATTTCCCCAACTGCCCGCATCTTGGGATCAGCTGTCATCCCAATTTCCCCAATCGTTTTGACTTCCCACACGACCAAGTTATCACCAGATTTGATCAGCGACCCTACCCGTATTATCGCACTGATATGCAATACCACCTAACATTCAACCTGGACGAGAACGGAGTGACGCCCAGATATTCGCACTGATAGTGACAATATCTGGACAGCTCTTATCCCAAACTGCGATGGGGACTAACTGAAAAAGGAGGTGATGCCGCATATCCTACATCTACAACGTGCTGTTCTGTATGAAGAACAACACGCATATAGATTCCAACATTCTATTGAGGAGAAATAGATATGAATAGTCGGAAATATTCATTTATCAGCACGCTTATTTGCGTGGCGCTCGTAATGTGTGTCATAAACCAGGCTCACGCCGGCAGCCGGGAGATAGGAGGTTATGTCGCCCAGGCCGAAGATCGCTTCGTCCGTAATGTCTGGAATTTCATCAAGAATTTCAAGACAACGAAAACTATCGGGGGGCATCAGTGGAAGTACGACCAATACTACTACATGGAGCCGTTTGTCTTCGAAGGCTCTCATAATGCATACGTGGATTGTCAGGACATGGCGTTCGTTTCGTGCCATGGCAATTTTTGGGTGATGGCGTGTCACGACAAAATAGCTGACGTGGATTTTCGCGATTGTCCAGCCTATGGCGATCTACCCAACATGGGAGATCTGGAATTTCTGATTGTGGAAAGCTGCCTCACAATCATAGCCTTTCCAGATCCCGGTTTTGCCTGGAATGGCTGGCGGCACACTGCGACTGGCGGCATATTCGGCGGCCTCCATCAAGCCATGGGTTTTCACACCAACAGTCAGTCAGACAATGGTATCCCCCAATACTTTGCTAATTACTGCCGCGGCAATTCCATTGTGTGGTGCGCTTGGTTCTGCGCCGTACAGGAAGAACGTGGTTGGCTTGGGAGTCTATTAGGGATGCAGTATCCTGGCTATGCCAGTGCAATCATGCCTCAAAAGTGCAAATACGACCGAATGGGTTCCTATGTAAGCGATCCAACCGCAAGTGATCTGCTATTCAGTGTTTGGGAAGAGTAGCAGCAGAAACTACAAAGAAAGGAGAACAGCAATGAAACGCATGATTCAAAGCAGCATTGCGGTATCAATAGTACTGGCAACACTGATTGGTGGTTGCCGACCTGCACAGGAACAACGAATCGTTTTCACAGCCAAGATTAGTGATGATATATTAACACGTGCGGCCGATCTGCAAGTATATATGCTTCAGCCCTCAAAAGCAGACCGAAGCACATTTGATTCCTGGGCAAAGCAGTTGTTTGGAGATGTGCGAATCGACACGGCAGCGCAGATTGATGGTTTAATCAGCATATCAGATCCTAAGAATGGATCCAATTTCATGATGTTGGATTTGGAGACGGGATATCTATCCTTCAATCGCGGCATGGCAGATCAGATCGACGATAAACCGGGCAAATTGCCAAGCGATGATGAAGCTGTCAAGCTTGCACTGGCATTTCTGCAAAAGAGCAAATTTACCCCTGCCGATCCTAAAGAGATGACGCTGGCACACATTGGACGCATACGTTCTGCCTCATTCGATCCAACGACGGGAAACGTTGGATCAGTGCGCGACCAAATGTTGACAATATACTTTGATCGGAAATTAAACGGCGTTCCGGTTATCGGATCCGGCTCAAAAATGCTCGTTCGTATCGGCGATGGTGGACAAGTGGTAGGTGGCGCCCGCCGATGGACTGAGCGTGCCCAAGGGCAACGTATAGAG
Source organism: Phycisphaerae bacterium (assembly GCA_029858035.1). Taxonomy (GTDB): domain Bacteria; phylum Planctomycetota; class Phycisphaerae; order Sedimentisphaerales; family Anaerobacaceae; genus CS2-K091. Next base: position 1,930 of record JAOUFU010000152.1, on the reverse strand, counting down.
AAAAAGGATCTACGTTCTGTAGCCGAATTAACCAAAGACATCACATCTTTCCTCAGCCAGGAAATAGGTGCCGCAGAGCGTATCGAAATAGTCCAATTCATACTGACCTACTACGATAATGGTGGCAAATACATTCAACCTGTATTGGCATACGAGGCTAAAGTCACTGCTAAGGGCATGCAGTACGCTTATCTGGGTCAAACAGCACTACTTCAAAGTCCACCGGAAAGAGTAGGACCGGAACCGATCTCAAAAGAGGCCTTACAGTCACTCAAGAAATCTTCGCCCGAGCTTAAACCGCCGACCGGGAAACCTGATTAGATCAATTGTACTCTATTTCACGAATCCTGGAGGTGCTTCCTCGGTAAGCGAGGAATTAGATACTACACCTAATCCTAGACTGTTCATAGGGCTAAGAAGCGCATAAGTGATTGGCATTAAATTGACAGCGGTAAAACTAGGCCTATACCATGCGTTCGAGCCACAACATGTGGCCTTTTAAGCGTAAAGCCGGAGTATCAACATAGGCAAATATAGACATTCGTTCGTAAATTGTTGATGCGTTTCACCCTGAATTTAGATGATCGTACTGCTTTTCAATTACATTAGAATTATCTTTGTGTGGTACATTTTGGTGGATGCGATTGATCTGGAGTGAGAACATCGTTCTGATTGAAAAATACAATTTTTCTATCCGTTCATAGCCCCTACCATGTAGTAAATATGTGACATAGAATGCACCAACTCAGCTGATTTGCGTCAGAGTAAATGACCTGACCGCTTTGATTAGGCACCATAACTCGTGGCTCAGCATAAAGCAACTCACGCTCTTTACTTGTGTTAACCGATTACGTATAATATTTCAGTTACAAAGCAGAGAGTGTCATCGCGTGTGTCCAAAAAGCATTGCGGCACCGTCTGCCGTAAGTATTTATATTAATACATTCTTAACGTGGTAGAAAATGAAGAAACAAAAATTGTTCGTCGTTGCCAGCATAGTTTTTACTAACGCGGTATTATCGTTTGCCGATTGTACCACACCAGTGAAAAAAGAAGAGTCTGAGTGTACAGGGATGCAGCTGATACCAGCAGGGTCATTTCTCATGGGTAGTTCGGATCGCGGGAATGAACGTCCAGTTCGCGAGGTCTACGTGGATGCATTCTATATAGACAGATGCGAGGTCACAAATGACCAATGGAAGCGATTTATTGACGCCAATCCGAGTTGGCAAAAAGACAAAATCGACGACCGATACCACGACGGCAACTATCTCAAGGAATGGAGCGAGTCCGGTTACCCCGCGGGGAAGGCAAAGCATCCTGTGGTGTTTGTAAGTTGGTACGCTGCGGCCGCGTATGCGGAATGGCAAGGCAAAAGGCTGCCCACTGAAGCGGAGTGGGAGAAGAGCGCCAGGGGTCCACACGGATACAAATACACCTATGGCGACGTATATGACGCGACCAAAGCCAACACTGGCGGCAGAATCGGTCTGACGACGCCGGTGGGAAGCTACGAACCCAACGATTACGGATTGTACGATATGACAGGGAATGTCCTCGAATGGTGTTCAGACTGGTATGGCGAGGACTACTACGCAGCGGGGGTAGATCGCAATCCCAAAGGACCACAGCATGGTGAATCACGGGTCATTCGGGGCGGTGCGTGGAATTACTTTAAAAGCCGGTGCACCACGACGTTTCGATTCTATATCTTACCTCCAAACGCAAATCGAACCTGCACTAGTAACATCGGCTTTCGCTGCGCTAAAGATACGCCGCCTTGACGCACGGGTAAATGGTATTCCTGCTGAGTATTTAGTTGGCCCAATCATTGCAACTCACACGCTGCGGTATCGTCCTTCGCAGTCTACATGCCCCGCAAACCATTTCTTGTATTTGTTTTATCTGTTAACAATCAAAAAAAACAACT
>JAOUFU010000690.1 GCA_029858035.1 Phycisphaerae bacterium | reverse complement strand
CGATGACTATTTCGCCCGGTACAGCTCCATCCGTAATTTTATGGATGAGTGTGTCGAGAAGGCCAAAGAGGCCGGCTACGCCGAGACTATTCTGCACCGGCGACGAACGATCCCGAACCTTGCCAGTAAGAATGCCAATAAGCGCGCACAGGCCCGGCGGCTTGCCGTCAACACCGTCATCCAGGGCTCGGCTGCGGATTTGATAAAAGTGGCGATGATTTCTATTCAGCGAAAGATCGAGAGTAAAGGTTTGCCTGTTAAACTTATCCTGCAAGTGCACGATGAGCTGGTTTTTGAGCTGCCGGCCGGTGAGGCGGAGGAACAAGCAAAGTGGATAGAAAAAGAGATGGCCGGGGCTATAAAACTCGATGTTCCGCTAAAAGTTGATATAAACTTCGGGCCGACATGGCTTGGGGAGAAATGAGTCTTTAGTATATATTATTCAGTATTTAGCTCTATGAGGCCGGGACGTCATTACTTTTCCGGGGTCCCTGCCTGATACGTGCAGGGATTCGGGCAAGCTTCGCATGGATGACCACCCTCGACAGTGCCTGGGATTAAAAGTTCTTGATCATTGCTTTCGCGGGTATGGCAACTTCCAGTGGGTCCGAGTGGGTCCTGCAATATAAAAAAATAGTTGACAATACCGGAGTAAATATAGTAATCTTAATGTATTGGAGTCTTGGGATTCTTTGCCGCAAGCGGCGTATTTTAGAGGTCCCCGAGAGAAAAGCTGGAAGACAACATACGTTCTGCTTTTGAGCCAGGGAGTAAGTTATACATTCTTTTTTCGCAGGAGGTTGTTTGAGACGGACACGCAATACACCGAGGGGAGGACTTTCGATACCCTGTTAAAACAACAAAATGCTTCTGCGCGTTGCGGAAGGTTAGGAATTTTTTAACCTTATATAATTAAAGGAGGATTTAATTATGTGTAAAAAACTGAATATTTTAGTTTTTTTTGTTTTGGTACTGAGCCTGGCCGGGAGCGCATCAGGTAGTTTGGTAGCGCACTGGAGACTTGATGAGGTAGCCGGTACGACCGCAGTTGACGACTCCGGCAATGGCCACAATGGCACCATCAGCGGTAACCCGCAGTGGGTGGGCGGCAGATAACATATAATAATCCTGTCTTCACTGATGGAGTTAAGCTGTGACGGGAGAAAATATGTTGGAGTCTCTCAAAGCAATAAGACCGGGTTTCTTTTGTATTAACAAGGGGCACCGCCCGCTCCTCCTCCAGCAGGCCGAAAGGCAGGAAAACACACAAACAGCGGTGCCCTTTTTATGGCTGAAAAGCAATAACAATTTTTGAAGTGAGAAAAAATGAGAAGGCAATCAATTCTTGTGGTGATAGGTTTATGGGTATTTTTTTCACTAATATCGGATTAAGCCAGAAATTCCTGCACCGATAATAATAATATGTTTATCCACCGAATTTTCTGAGAATATTTCTTCTTGATTATGGACTATGGGATATGTTTTATAGTTTTAAGGAATTACTAGAGCCCATCCCAAAACCATTATTCTCAGCATTGGCAGTGCCATAAACGTTATTTCTTAGGGGTTTTGGGATGCCTTCTAATTGGGATACATAGTATTATTTATACACAAATAATCTGGCTTGATTATTCCAAGTTTACAAAAGCGATATTGGAATGCTACTGCCAAACACCCAAATCCATACTTAACGCTACGTATGAAATTAATGGAAGACGCTTCCTGAAGGTACTTTGTGGGACAACTAACTTCCGCTATTTTATAACCTGTCCAGAATATCTGAGCTAACATCTGATTATCAAAGATAAAATCATCTGAATTTTTCTCTAATTGCAGATGTTCTAATAGCGCCTTGGAAAATGCACGGTAGCCGGTATGGTACTCAGACAGTTTTGTACCAATTAATATATTTTCTATAAATGTAAGAAAACGATTTGCGGTGTATCTCCAAAGAGGCATGCCATCCTTGATAGCATAACCTCCAAGGATACGAGAACCTAGTACGCAATGATAAAGATCATTTCCAATAAGCCCCACCATGGCTGGTAGAAGTTTTGGGGTATACTGATAATCAGGATGAATCATTACAATAATATCGGCACCAGCTTTTAAAGCAAGCTTATAACATGTTTTCTGATTGGCACCATATCCCATATTTGCTGAATGTGTATAAACAAGTGTATTCGGTAGTTGTTCTGCGATTTTTGTCGTGTCATCATTGCTTGCATCATCAACAACAATGATA
>JAOUFU010000689.1 GCA_029858035.1 Phycisphaerae bacterium | reverse complement strand
TAAAAACATTGCGGGGAGATACCGGATGAGCGCTCCAAAATCAGTGGTCTATATTGTTGAAGACGATCCATCATTCCGGAAAAGCATGGAGCGGTTGATCCGTGCGTCAGGATTTGAGGTCGTTGCTTTTGAATCGGCAAATTCTTTCCTAAAGAAATCCTCTGTTCAGCGTCCTGCATGTATTCTTTTAGATGTACAACTTCCAGATATCGATGGCCTTCGCCTTCAACAAGAACTCTTGGAAAAAGGATACAATCTTCCTATCATTTTTATGACCGGCCACGGCACTATCCCAATGAGTGTCCAGGCTATGAAAAAAGGTGCAATCGATTTCCTGCCCAAACCTTTTGAAACAAAGAACCTCCTCAGCGCGATCGTAAAGGCACTTGAACGCGATACTCAAAATGTACAGGAGGAGGCCCTAAAGAAAGAGATTAACGTGTTAATTAATTCTTTAACCCCCCGGGAAAAGGAAGTCTTGCGCTGGGTTATCTCCGGAAAGCTCAATAAGCAGATTGCGTACGCGTTAGGGATAACCGAGAAGACGGTCAAAGTCCACCGCAGCCGAGTCATGCAAAAAACCAAGTGTTCATCTGTAGCGGAACTTGTCCGTTTCGCAGAACAAGCCAATATCTCACCAGCAGATTGATCATCCGTCTGCGATACTTTCATGAATTTCGCAAAAAAAAACCTGTGTTCTTTGCACAAGGCTGAGTTGTTTGGTCATTTCTGTCATTGCCCAACTTGATTGGGCAATCCACTGAGGGAATAGATTCCCGTTTTCACGGGAAACCCTGGATTCTCCGGTCAAGCCGGAGAATGACAGTATTGGCTCTGCTTATACTCTCCGCGTTTTTCTAAGTCCTTAACAATCATCTTCTGATTCTGCATAAGTTGTATTTTGGCGTATTGGGCCAAAGTCCAATGCCCTAAAGTCCAATTTACAGGATTCTCCCCATATTAGAAAATTACTATCAGACGCAAAACAAAGCTATGAGGCAAATTGGGAAACAGCTCTATATCATCGATGACGATCCGCATTTCGGAAGGTCGCTGAAGCGTCTGTTGAACTGCAGAGGTTTTCAGGCGGAGTATTTTATGTCGGCACAGTCTTTCCTCGATGCTGTGCCTTCCGGACAGAAGGGAATTGCGATTGTGGATATACACATGCCTGAGTGCGATGGGTTTTCCCTGATGCACAAGATGCGTGAACTTCATTACATCATGCCGGTGATTGTGATTACCGGTCAGACCCAAGCTGATTCGCGGGAAATTGCTATGCAACGGGGAGCAGTGGGTTTTTTACAAAAACCATTTAACGAACAATCCTTGCTGGACTTGATCGAAGCACAAGAAGAGTGAGGTGATAAATAGTTTGGATATCTGGCAAAATTGCATGGGCGTGTTGGATTATCTCTACAACTGCGGCGTTTCAGTTATCAGTATGGAATGCACGTTGAGACAGACTAATCCGAAAAAGAAAACGAAAACTAAATAGGGGAATGGTCAATCAAACTGGAAAGGAGTCATTGAATGAAATACCATGAGAATTTACATGCAGTACGGCTGGTTACTATGAAACTTTTTCTGATAATGCTTCTGTTTCTTTTGCCGGGATATGCACTTGCTGAAAACGAGATCGCACCATTGCGCAAACAGTTGGATGAGCAACGGGCGCTGATTAATGAGCAGAGGGAGATGTTGAAAAAACAGCAGCAGAAGATTGATAAACAGACCGATGAACTGGAAAGAATGAGCAAAAGTCTGGAAGAGATGGAAAAGGCTATTGGAAGCGCTGCTCAGCCGCTGGTCGGACAGCCTCAGATTCCCGCAACCGGTACGGAAGAGATTGTGGCAAGTTCGAAAGGTCCTGCCGTACGAGATAATATACGAGATAATATAGGAGACTTAAATGAAAGAGCAGTCAAGGCAGGCGATTTCCCCGGCTCATTTAAGATTCCGGGAACCAAGAACGTTTCTCTTGCGATTGGCGGTTTTATCAAAACCGTCGGCATATACGATTCGAAAGCTGAAGCAATGGGGGCCAATGTTCTGCCCGCCACTCTCGGCACAAAGCGCTCTGATGAAAAGGGTGCCACTTCCCTGGATGCAACCCTCACGAGGTTGTTTCTAGACGCCCGCGCACCCGCTGGTTCCGGTCAGTTACGAGGGTACGTGGAGTACGACATGAACAATACAAATGACGGTTCGCCCGGCTTCAAACTGAGACATGCATACGGAACCTGGAA
>JAOUFU010000151.1 GCA_029858035.1 Phycisphaerae bacterium | reverse complement strand
CTTAAAGTAGAAAAAATACTGTTTCTTAATATAATCATAAACAACAAAGAGGAAAATGGCCTTGTATATTTATCCTGAGATGCAGAAATTGACGAAAATACAATTATGAATATATTTAAGTTTTTGATATGTAACAGACTCATGGCCTTTCTTTTGATTGGCTGCTGTGCTATTTTTATATTTTCGGGGTGTCAAAAGCCGGTGACAAAAGAAAAGGTTATTGAACCGGTGTTTTTTCCCAAGCCGCCCGACAAGGCCCGTCTTCAATTTCTCAAATCCTTCTCCGGGCCCGAGGACATTGGCGTTGAAGGTCCATCGTCCTGGGAAAGGTTTATCGTGGGTGAGCCTGAAAACACGGAGGTCATTCTGAAACCTTACGGGTTGGCAATATTCCAGGGCAAGCTTTACGTGTGTGACGTGGGCAAGAGGATGGTGTCGGTGCTCGACCTTAAGGACCGCACGTTCAGCTACCTGACAAAAGACAGACGTTTGATGGACCCGCGCAACATATATATAGAAGCTGATGGTACAAAATACGTGGCGGACCCGACAGCGGGTGCCGTTTTTGTTTTTGATAACAAGAACAACCTGAGCGCCATACTCGGGAGGGAATTGAAAATCAAGCCCGAAGACGTCACCGTCCGGGGACAGCATTGTTATGTTACGGATTCCAACAGTAACCAGATTGTTGTGTTGGATAAGAGGACGGGCAAAGAGGTCCACCGCATGGGTCAACAGGGTGAGCTGGAAAAAGCTGAGGCATCTTTGGCTGATTTGCCTGCAGGGCAATTCTTACTTATTAGTGACTTGACCGCAGATAAGAACGGCAATATCTACGTAACCGATAAGGTTGCAGCACGGATCACGGAATTTAATGAAGCCGGAGTATTTCGGCGGACTGTCGGACGTTGGGGCATAGGTATACATGAGTTTGTCAGGCCGAAGGGAATAGCAATCGATAAAGATGACAGGATATGGGTGGTGGACACAGCACCTGAGATCGTGAAGATATATAATCCGGAGGGCCGGCTTTTGTTGTTTTTCGGTCTGCCGGGCAATAAGCCCGGCATGATGAACATGCCGGCAAAAGTTGTCGTGGATTACGATAATGTAGAATTCTTCCAAGAGTATGCCGTTAAGGGGGCCAATTTAGAGTTTTTGGTTTTGGTCAGCAATCAATTCGGCCCCCATAAAATTACTGTTTATGGATTCGGCAGCTTTCCTGAACAACAGCCGGTGAAGACAGAATAGAGTGCACAGCTACCAGGAGAGGCTGCCTTAACACAAGTCGAAAGGATGTTATCTCGTGTTCCGTCGTGCAAAAAACACGGTCAGCGGATTAATAGTTTTCGGTTTGTTATTGGTGTCTGTCTTGAGTTGTGATCCGGTCGAGCGGCATCAGGTTCTGACATTCTTCTTTGACGGTGTCCCCCCACTGGATGGAGACACGGCTGTTACTGAAGATAGTCGTACAGAATCGGGGTTTCGAAGTCTCCGGAGACGAGACGTGGGAGAACGGCAGGGAACGATTTGGTTTGTGCATGAGCCCTGGAAGAACAGGAAATGCAATTTGTGCCATAGACGACTTGAGCAAGCTCAGTGGGCTTTACCGGAACTTACCGCACCAGTGCCTGAATTATGCTACGACTGTCATACGGACCATACTGTATCCGCAGCATTTATTTTTGTTCATGGTCCTGTGGCGGTCGGTGAGTGTCTGTTATGTCATAACGCACATAAGAGCAAAATAGCTGGTTTGCTTAAGAAAAAAGAACCTGAACTGTGTTATCAGTGCCACGAGACTATTAAAGGGGTTCAGATTGCCGGCCATCCGGACGAGCCGATACAACAGTGCACAAACTGCCACGATCCTCATGCAGGCCTGACCAGGATGTTTTTGAAAAGTAGTGGAAAGTATAAACAATTGTGGGAATAAATAATCGGGATATTACGATACAAGCAATGGGCTGTAGCAATCTGCTACAGCCTTCGACTACGGATTGGTCAAAAAAAGTTTCGCCGGCTCGCTTTTATCAGTATAGTTATGGCTGTGCCGGGCCTTGCAGGCTGCAATGTCCAGGTAGCAGGTAAAAAAAGGCCCCTTCTTCGCCATGTTCCTGTGAAAGCAGAGATGGAACTGATCGCAGAGCGCCGAACAGACAAACAAGGTATACCTGAAAACAGGCGAGAAGCTGAAAGTACGGTCTTTGAAGAAAGGTTGAATTTGAAAACCAAAGGTGACCTATATCATCCAAATTTCCTGCTGTTTGATGCAGCCCTTGGTCTCGGATTGGCTCAGCAACGTTTTACTACCGACGGCGACTTAGACGGCACGTCAGCTTTTTTGAATGAATATAATTTGCATGGTCAGCTCCTGCCACAAAAGCCTTATCCTTTGACCGGTTATATGAACCGAACAGAAGGATTAATCCCGCGCCAGTTTCTCGGTTCGCTGCAGACTGAGACGGACAACGCGGGACTTGTATTTCAGTTGCGTGATAAAAGCTGGCCTATGACATTCGAGTGGAATAAAACCGAAATCAAACAGGACGCTATGGGTAGGTTAGCCTCAGACTTTTTCAATCGAGATTCCGAGAGATTCGGATATTCACTCAGGCATGACTTCAGCGAACGTTCACATTTGAATTTCAGGTTTGACTGGGACGACATATCCCAGCGAAGCTCAACTGCATCGACGGATTTAGACCAGAAAAGATATAAGGTCTCACATGACTGGATCTTCGGCTCGGACGAACAGCATCAACTAAACTCGTATGTTTCATCTCTCAACCAATCCGGCTCATTCGACCTTGATGTGTTTGAATGGGCGGAGCGGCTGAAGCTGCAACATACGCCCAACTTTCTGACCAACTACAGCTTACGCTGGGTGGACACCGACCAGCGGAATTTTACGAACCGTGAGCTTCGGGGCCAGGCCGGCTTCGAGCACAAATTGTACGAAAGCCTGGTTACAACCGGTAATATTTTTGCAGCCAGCTCCGACCTTGGTGAACAAGGAGACCTTGAACAGGAAGGAGGCCTGCTCGGTTTTAATTACACGAAGAAGAATCCCTTGGGTACGTTAGTTGGTTCCTACGTTGCAAGTTTGACACGGGAAGATCAAACCGGCGGCAGCGGCACAGGAATCGTTGTCGATGAAAGACATGCTTACGAAGTCACCGACCCGACGCCGATACTGCTGGACAGGAGAAATATTAGGGTGACATCTATCGATGTCTGGGACAGCACAAGAACAACTATATACCAGGAGGGTTTTGACTACTTCATTCCGACACCGGTTGACGGACGAGTACGGATAACCGTCATTACGGGCGGACAAATTTTTCTGGATGGCAGCCAGGACCTGTCAATAGACTATGAATTTTTGACGGAGCCGGAAAGAGAAGACAAAACGAAGCGGCAGCTTTTTCGTTTAAGGCAGCGATTCGAGAACGGTCTGTCTGTTTATTACGGGCACGAAAGGCAGGATGAAACAATCAGGTCGAATACTGTTTCCATAGCGCCCGACGAGTTCACGATTAACACTTATGGGGCCGAATACGCCAACAAAGGACTTCTGCTTTTGGCCGAATACTCCGAGGAAAGCTCCACACAGCTGCCTTCAACCAGCAAACGCATCGAGGCAAGAAATAACTGGCGGCTTGATTCAGATACGACGGCCGACGTTCATGCCAGTTATCACTGGATTGATTTCGGTCAGCCGGACCCGCGCGAGTTGGAGCTTTATACGCTGGGGACCGGAATATTTACCAGACTAAAGGACAGGTTCACACTATCTTTCCGCTTTGATTGGCGAAACGAAGATGACAGCGTTTTTGGAAATACCGACGGATTGCGGGTGGGTTCAGAATTAAGATACGACTACCGTCAACTGAGCGTTCATGCGGGTCTGGAATTTAATCAACTTGAACGTAGAGATGACGAACTTGGCAGTACATTTTTGTACCTTCGACTCAAAAGAGCCTTCTGATTATGGATAGTTAAAGCAGCAATGAAACGTAATATCTTAAGAAAGCATAATGTTCAAATCGGCCTTTCTGGCTTTATCGGGGTCATAGTGGTGATTTGTTCCGGATGCGGGCAGCCTGCAGGTGAATTGTTTACCACTCCTGCAAAACCGATTGTCTGGCCTGCACCGCCGGAGACCGCGAGAATAAAGTACGTGGGGCAGATATCCACCGAAGAAGACCTTCACAGGGCCGTTTCCTGGTCGGAAGGATTTGGCAAGCTTCTCTTCGGACAGAAAGAAATCGGTGTGCTGCTAAATCCTTACGGTGTGGCCCTGGATGGTAAGGACAGGTTGTTCGTTGCCGATAGCTCCGGGGCCGTGATTCACCTGATGGATCTGAAGACACGCCGGTACAAGCAATTTTCTAAACTTGCTGATAACGAGAAACTTGCCACACCTGTTGCTCTGACAATAGTAGAGGGACATGTTTTTGTCGCCGACAGCGGTCTTGCCAAGGTTTGTGTTTTCGACAGAGAGGGCAGGTTCCAATTCTGTTTCGGACAAGAGCAACTGAAAAGGCCTTCAGGTATAGCATATTGGGCTGAGGGCGAAAAAGTCTATGTCAGTGACACATCGCGACACGTTGTTGATGTGTTCAGCCGCTCAGGAGAATTTATTGATAAAATCGGAGGCAGAGGGTTGAAAGCCGGGGAGTTTAACTTCCCTACTCAGCTATGGGTGGACCATTCGGGGCGATTATACGTCAGCGATACACTGAATTACAGGGTTCAGGTATTTAGAGGCGACGGTACATTTCTGTTTATGTTTGGTGAGCAGGGAGATCGGCCGGGTAATTTCGCGCATCCCTGCGGAGTGGCTACAGACAGTTTGGGTAATATCTATGTGACGGACCGTCAGTTTGAGAACGTTCAAATATTCGACCGCGCCGGCCGTATACTTATGGCGTTCGGACAGGAAGGAACCGAGATCGGCCGGTTCTGGCTTCCCGCGGGTATTTGGATAGACAGCAGTAATAAAATCTATGTTGCCGACTCGTTTAATAAAAGAATCCAGGTATTTCAATTGCTTGTTTACGAGGAACAATGAGCCTGAAATCATTTTTTATAATACTGTTTATAGCAGCGGCGTTTTTAGCGTTGCCGCCATTTAGAGCAGATGCTTTGATCGAAGGCACGCCACATGATTTATCTGCCTCAGGTGCCGGGACAGGCAATCCATGCAGTTTTTGCCATACGCCGCACGGAGCTTTAGGTGGAACTCCTTTATGGAACCACGCCCTCTCGGAAACGACCTACCGGATTTATCAAAGCTCCTCTCTTGAGGCCAACATAAGCCAGCCCACCGGTTCGAGCAAACTATGTCTGAGCTGTCATGACGGGACAGTTGCACTTACGCGTACAATAAGAGGTGGTACGGAGGGCGCTTACATAAGGCCGGGCTCGGCAAACCTTGGTACGGATTTGTCCGATGACCATCCTATCAGCTTCGTTTATTCGGCAGCGTTATCCGTGGAGGACGTTCAGATACGTCCGCCATCGACACTGCCGGAAGAACTCAGGCTTGACAGGTCGGGAGAGCTGCAATGCACTACGTGCCATAATCCTCATGACAATCAGTACGGCAAGTTTATGGTGATGTCCAATCAACGTTCTCAGATGTGCACAAGCTGTCATGATTTAACCGGCTGGATGAGTTCAAGCCATGAGAGCTCGACGGCGCCAACAATCGGTTCCACAGACCTCTATCTGAAAGAAAGCGGTTACAATACAGTTTCAGACGCCGGCTGCCTGTCCTGTCACATGCCTCACTCGGCGGGAGGACACGAGCGTCTTCTTCGTTTTGCAAAGTCTGAAGATAATTGTCTGAACTGTCATAACGGTTTGGTGGCACGTACGAATTTACGAAACGACCTTTCCAAGTTGAGCCGACATGACGTGGTTCGGTACGAAGGTGCTCATGATTTGAAGGAATCTCCGTCAGGGTCGGGAAGACATGTCGAATGTGTTGACTGCCACAATCCTCATGCCGTTCATGATTCAGTAATCCATGCCCCGATAGTACCCGGTTCGATGCGGGAGGTTGGGGGGGTATCGGCATCCGGTGCGGTCACACAAAGTGTTCAATACGAGTATGAAGTTTGTTTCAAGTGTCATGGGGACAATCCAGGCCGAATCGAATCCAGGATTACCAGAAAAATAACCCAGACCAATACGCGTTTAGAATTTGACCCGTCCAACCCTTCTTTTCACCCGGTTGTTTCCGTTGGTATCAATCAGAACGTACCCAGCCTGAAATCACCGATGACTGTTGCGGCTGTTATTTACTGTACGGACTGCCATAATTCAGACAGCACGTCAGGGACGAAAGGGCCTCACGGCTCCAACTATCCCAACCTTCTTGCCTATCGCTATGAGACATCCGACTTTACACAAGAGAGTGAATATTCTTATGAGCTTTGCTATAAATGCCACAGCAGAAACAGTATTCTAAACGATGAAAGTTTTCCAAAGCATATGAAGCATCTGGCGAAAGAAATTCCATGTTCGGCGTGCCACGATGCACATGGAATCAGCTCGGCGCAGGGCACATCGCTGAACAACAGCCATCTGATAAATTTTGATATTTCCATCGTACGTTCGGACCCGGTATATGGCCAATTGAAGTACGAAGACGGCCCGGGCGTATTTCACGGGCAATGTTATTTGGAATGTCATGGTAAAGCACACTCGCCGCTTTCTTATTAGGGCCGAAAATATGTAATGATTGTAACTTAGAACCAGGTATGGCCTCGGGCGGCGGACTGTCTTGTCCAACGTTGCGGGGGCAATCAAAAAATTATATAACAGGAGTAGTTTTATGAAAAAGAAAACTATAGTGAAGACGACTATCGCAGTGGCCTTGATAGGAGGGGGAATGACGTATTTTATTCTTCAGGCCATGCAGTCTTCCTGGGCATACTATTATTCGGTGGATGATTTTGCGGCCAATCGCGCCGCGGTGAAGAACCATTCGCTGCGACTTGCCGGCCGAGTCAAGCAGGACAGTATCGTCCGTGATTTACAAAAGATGAGCCTGAATTTTACACTGTCGGGTTCCGAGACAGAGCTGCCGATTCATTATAAAGGGACGGTTCCCGATAATTTTGCCGATGATATTGAAGTTGTTATCGAGGGTCGGTTGGACACTGCCGGGATTTTTCAGGCGGACCGGCTCATGACCAAATGTGAGTCGAAATATAAGGCAAAGGTAAAATAAACTATGGCCGAATTAGGAAACTTCGCTTTAATCCTGGGTCTTTTCTTGGCCGGTTATGCAGTGCTCATTGATATTTTAGGGGCCTGGCGCAAAGACGGCGGTCTGATTGACAGTGGACGCAACGCCACAATCGCTTCGCTGGGATGCCTTACGGTCGCGACTTTAGCTCTCTGGGTACTGTTGATCAGCGGCGATTTTAGCGTCAGTTATGTAGCAGATCATACATCTAAGGCTTTGCCGCTTGCTTACAAAATAAGTGCGCTCTGGGCCGGAGCTTCGGGTTCGCTGCTGTTTTGGCTGTGGCTGCAAGTGGGCTTTGTTGTGCTTGCGTATTGCACGTTCGACGTAAACAAAAAAGTCTTTGCCGCCGGCGCCAGGGCCGCCGCCAATCTGGTTTCAGTATTCTTTTTTCTTGTTCTGGTTTTGGACAAGAATCCGTTTACGTTATCTTCCGTTGTTCCCGCAGACGGTGCGGGATTGAATCCGCTTTTGCAGCATCCTGCGATGGCCCTGCATCCGCCGACACTTTTTATCGGCTATGCAGCACTTGCAATCTCTTATGCGTGGGCCCTTGCGTCGCTGAAAGGTCATGGTGGAGCGGAAGGACCTGAGCTTTACAAACAGGCGCGCAACTGGATATTGTGGGCATGGCTATTCCTGACGGTCGGTATCGCGCTTGGATCATGGTGGGCTTACGAAGAGCTTGGCTGGGGCGGTTATTGGGCGTGGGACCCGGTTGAAAATTCATCCCTTATGCCTTGGCTTATAGCCACAGCGCTGCTGCACTGCTCCAGAACTTACAAACGAAACAGCTCAACGGCAATCTGGATGATGATTCTGGCCATTGTGACGTTCAGTTTGTGCATTTTCGGGACATTCCTTACGAGATACGGACTGGTATCGAGCGTTCATGCTTTTCCGGAGCCAGGACTTGGTATATTATTTCTTGTTTTGCTTGTCCATATATGGGTCATAGCCGCTGTACTGCTGTGGCGTTCATATAAACGTGGTGACATCAATTCTGTTAAGGGAGGGAAGAATTTTAGATTTATAATATATAATAACTGGCTGATGATATTGCTGACGCTCGTTATATTTGTCGGCTCTATGTTTCCATTTTTCAGCAGTCTTTTCACCGAGCAAAAAATCACCCTTAAGCCGGAATATTTCACGAAGATCACTGCCCCCGGCGGTTTGGCACTTTTGCTTTTGCTATGCGTGTGTCCATATCTGTTACGTTACGGGATCAAGAAAAGCTGGCGTACAATCGGCGCTGTTATTGCGGCTACGGCAGCCCTTGCAATCTGGTTTTTTATGGGTTCGCTGCCGGCTGCCTTTTTTATCCTTTGCGGATTTGCGATTCTGAACTATGCAGGTGATTTTATCAACAGGTATATTCAAAATCGAAGCAGAGATAGTAAATCTGCGCCGCCGCTGAACCTTCGGTGGTACGGTGCAAGAATCGTACACATTGGTGTTGTGTTAGCTTTTGTGGGTATTGCCGGCTCTGGTGGTTATGGAACAGAAGAACTTGCCGCCTTAAGGCCCGGGGAGGAATTGAGTGTGGCCGGTTTTGATCTTGTGTACGAAGGACTTGATGCCAAACACGGGCCGAACTTTACTGCCGTAACGGCGAAGATATCGGTTTACGAAAGCGTAGATCCAAATACTCCAAATACAACGTCAGATACTCAAGGTCGAAAGCTGCTTGCAAGGCTAGGCCCGGCCAAGGCGGTTTACAGTGCGAGCGGAAAGGCGGTCAGTGAAGTGGACATCCGAAGGACCCTGCGGGAGGACCTTTACCTGGCTCTTACCGAGGTTGACGCCGGCAGTAAGCTGATAAATCTTAGAGTTATGGTCAAGCCGTTGATAAACTGGATTTGGATCGGCAGTATAGTTATGCTGCTGGGGACAGCAGTCGTTCTAATTTCCTTTTATAAGCGCAGGATAACCGTATAATGATACGGTAAAAGGACAGTTCAATGCAATATACAAAATGGATTCTGTTAGCGGTGTGTGTGGCTTTGGTTGTTTGGCCGCTGCTGGCAAGGCGAAGTAATAAAACCGGGTAAAAATCGAGAGGAAAACCACTTGAAGCG
>JAOUFU010000150.1 GCA_029858035.1 Phycisphaerae bacterium | reverse complement strand
ACTATGGACCTGGCCGGCATGGTAGTAGGGGGGTGTAGCAATGTAAACTGCGTCAATATCCGCATCCAGCAAGGCTTCTATGCTCCCTGCTTCTTCGGCGTCGAACTCTTCGGCCACCTCGGTATTTCCCTGCGTGGTGATGTCCAACACCACGGACAATTCGCCGTTTCGTGCCTTTGAAATACCCTCTGGAATCGTTCTTCTTCGGGCAATCCCCCCCGACCCAATCACGCCCCATTTAATCTTGTTGGACATAATAGAAATCCCTTCCTCAATTCTATTTTGAATAAGCCTTTATTACCTTAGCCAGTGCGGTGCCTATCTGTCGGCAATCTTCTTCATTGTAGGTTGGAAATGCAAAACAGGTAAATGTATGACTTTGGTGCCATATAGCATTTGGCACATTAACTTTCCTGTAGTCAACACTTCCGGGATTTGCATACTCTTTAGACTTGAATGGGAAACCGCTCCTGCCGAAAGAATTGTGTTCCTGGTATGCCCGCTCCGTATGGCACTGTGGCCAGAAGACCCTCCAGCATGGAGCACCTTCTGCGCCGGCAGCAGTCACAAATTGGTTTATGTCACATGTCATCCTCTCGATATCCAGAGAAAACGCCAACACATACCAGCCGTTACGACGCTCCTCTGTATCGACCGGGGTGCAAATGACCCGGGGCAAATCTTTTATCGCATCGATTATGATATGAGCGTTGCGTCTGCGCCTCGGCAGGTTCCATGTGTCAATCCGTTCCAGCTCCGCAAGGCCGATGGCAGACTGCATCTCCGTCATGCGATAGTTCCATCCGACCATATTATGAATATAGGGTAGTTTCTGTTCCAGCTCAAGCAGGCTCAAACGCTGTTTAACATCATAGCCATGATCACGAAAGCTCCTTGCCTGCCACGCTAATTCTTCGTCGTCAGTAGTTACCATCCCGCCCTCGCCGCCGGAGGTAAATGTCTTGTTCTGACAAAAGCTGCACGCCGCGATGTCGCCTATAGTGCCGGTTTTTCTGCCCTTGTAGACGCCGCCAAAGGCCTCTGCGTTGTCCTCAATAACAAACAGATTATGCCTTTTCGCAAAGGCCGTCACCTTGTCCATATCGCAGACGTTGCCATACAGGTGCACCGGCATAATCGCCCTGGTCCGTTCGTTGACCAGCTTTTGAGCCGAATCAACACTGATGCAATGGTCATTGATATTCACATCGGCAAAACGTGGTATCGCCCCGGCCTGAACCACCGAGAAACTGCTGGCGATAAAAGTGTAGCTGGGCACGATGACCTCATCGCCGGGTCCAATACCCAAAGCGGCAAGCCCAACATGCAGCGCAGAAGTGCCGCTTGATGCGCTGATGGCATATTTACTTCCCTGCCATGCGGCGAATTTTTTCTCGAATTCCATCCCCTTGGGCCCGGTCCAGTAATTGACTTTGCCCGACCTTAAAACTTCCTCAACAGCCTTGATTGCCTTTTCATCAAATTGCGGCCAGCCGGCCAGCTCGTTTGTTACTGCCCTGGCACCGCCGTTTATTGCTAATTCCTCTGCCATTTTCAACGCCCTTCCACTTAATTTCCCTATGTTTCTCGTCCCAATACAGCCCCCTCACGATTCCCCGGGATCTTCCGCTAAACAATCCCGAACAAAAGCAGCTCATTATTTTATGAACGAATCGAAAACTCGAACGCTCTTCCAATTTTCTTTGTTCTCGTCTATGAATTTGTAGTGTTCGGGGGCTTTCTGATACTGATCGTGATAGTCTTTGCTTTCGAAAACTATGTGCAGACTAACGTCCCAGTCGCGAATGTTGACGTCACGTTCGTGTGCCTCGACCCGCTCGCCGGCGGCAAAAAAGGCGATACCGGGATGTTTACTCAGGTATTTATAACAGTCATTGACGAGTTTTGCCTGTGCGGCTTCGGAATCATCATTGAGGGTAAAGTATACGTTGTGGACCAGACGCATGGGTCCCTGCCTGTTGATGACCCACTCGTTTGTGCAGCCGGACAGAGTCAATACTGCTGCAAAAATAATAAGTAAGGTACTGTTTCTCATAATATCATCTCCAAGCAAGTTTTCCGGCAATGATAAAGAGGAAATTGACTTGTGTCAAGAGATAAGATAGGCGAATCGAGGAGGTCTCAAACCAAGCTTCAGCTTGCGGTTTCCCTTAGAGATGATTACAAACCTCTATGCTGTAGATGGCTGCGGATAAATGATTTTTACACAAACCGAGCTTATTTTTATTTGCTCTGCGCCTCGGCGGTCTTTGTTAGTCTTGCAGATGTTGCCTTAATGCCATTGACATCATTTAACATACAATTAAGTCCTGCTGATGTAAGCACTCTGCCCTTTTCGATACGAACCGTTTTTTCAAAACCGCTTTTCAAATCAATTCCACCACGAAACAGTTGTTCTTCGCCCAGCGTCCCGTCTTTGGCCAGAGGTCTTGCCCATACGCCCAGTCGTTTAACGTCCCACTCCGGCGCAATGCCTGCACCAAAACCGGTGGCAACGTATCCTGCAGGTAATTCCACCTTTGCTTCGAGGTGCGCATCGGGTTCCCATCCGTGTCTTAGCTCTTCAGCTTCACCTAAATTGCCATCCGGCAGAATCGGCTGAACCTTCAACCACATAGTAGTGATATTGTCATAGTGTGCCCGGCTCCCCAGCCCTGTAATGACGTATCCCGACGGGGCTTTCAGGTAAGCCTCGACTTTGTCATCGGATTCAACTTGATGGTCGGTCAGAACAACAGAATATGCTTTTTTCGATCTGGCCTGTGGCGCTTCGGAAACAACCGGCGAAGGACCGAGGTCATAAACATGCACATGGTCTACATAGGCCCCTGCAAAATCAAGATCACGCCATCTGAAGAATCCCAAACCTATAGTTGATTTTTCTTCCCCTGCGATCCATCGATGCTCGAATCTCATCCATTTGTTGTCCGTCCAGTATGATTGTGTTGAATTAATCCCTTCATAATCCGTACCACCTTTGGGATCTGCAAAGAGCCGAACCCGCACGTCGCCCCTGAGGCGTTTGTCTGTGACAGGGCCATTCTTAATATGCGTACGAACCATCGCCGCCAGAAGATAAACATTGCCGCGCGTCGTACTTATTTTTTGCGTCAGTGTACTTTTCTCAAAAACCTGCTCTCGTTTTCGTCCGGCAGTATGTGTCATACCTGCAATTTTGTCACCCCACCTGGTACTGATACCATGTTTCTTCGCCACCGATTTACTCGTCCATCCGACATCATGTGCGTCAAGTATCCCGGAAGGTGTTGCTTTCCAGCCCTTAATGCCTTCCTCAAAATCGTTGTTTGCGACTTTCACTGACCTCTCGTAACGAATCGGTTCAGCCTCAGCTCCGATTGCTATTCCGGGAGGCGCAAGATTAATAAACTGCTTTGGATTTGGAGCAGCGGCTTGAAAGATAGCCTTAATTTCATCTTTCCTTGGTGCTCTGACTTGGTAAACAGGCGTCCTCCATACAAGACCGGTAGGACCTGTCGAAATAATCTTAAACTCGTAGGTATGGCCCGGCCAGATATTTATCAAAGCCTGTGTGATGTTTTTCTCAAGATCGACGTGCTTTGTCTTATTACCGGCACCTTTCATACCGTCTCCCTGGATGATTATTCGGGTAGGGGCGGCAAAAGTGTCTGACCACGAAAGTTTCAAAGTATTGTCCTGGGGAAAATCGACCTTTAAATTATATATCGCCGGCAGTGCTCCTTGTTGAGGTTCTCCATAAACTCGCAGATTGAAATCAGCAGGCTGAATCAACCTGATGTCTTTATCGCTGGGAAGAGGTGCTTTATGTGGCACGGCGTATGCGTTTATACGATAGACTTGGCCAACAGTGACTGGAAATTCATCCGATGCAAAGATAAAGGGCGCCGGATGTGGACCGTTTATTGGCCCGCACGCAAGACTTCTTTTAGGACCTGCAACCAGCTTGCTATCTTGATCCCAAACACGAATCACAAGATCACAACAGTTATGTGCGGTCGGTGGGTCCATCGTGACAGGCGAAACATTCAGCCATATCATCTTAATATTGGGTGTTCTTGGAATAAAGCTGACATTATTTTTGTTATAAACCCAGCCTTCTTCGTCGGCACCGACGACCAGCCCGCGTTTAAGGTCCTTTTGTTCCTCGACTATCCAGATAGCCATGTCCGTTCCGGCTCTCGTCATGCCGTCAACATAAAGCAGACCTCCATCATACGCATTGCCCAAAGAGTGCAGATACGGCGTCCAGTTGCCACCATCTTCGTGCCACATCTTAATCCCGTAGGTCCTGCCGGCAACCAATTTCGCCTGACCAGCCGTCCATCGTGCCGTTCCCCACTCCATAGAATGACCAGAATAGAAAGTCTTGGTAGGCCCGATCTGCTTGCCCTCGGCGCCGCCTTCAATCAAAGCCGCCCTGAATGTCGCAGGCTCTGAGGCGACAAGCAGCGTAATGCTTACCAGTTCATCTCCGGTTGCGGTAAAAGTCTGCACAAACTCCCGCCCCGTGAATCCCCACACACACCCATCGGGCTGATATACATGGTCTATTACCAGGTCCGCTGTGTTGACGATATTTTCATCGGCCTGTGCTCCTGATACGAATCTGGGATAAATTGAATAACGCTCGACGAAGCTAAAATCCATCAAACCAAAGCAAAACGGATACTCGGTGTATCCTTCATCCGCCATGCCCGTATTGCCGACTTCACAAAGTTTGTCCTGTGTCCAGACAGAACGCGTCTTAGGCAAAATAGGGGCATTATTTTGAGATCCGACCATACGATAGAAAAGTTGTGTCCCTCTTCGTTTATCAGGTCCACCGTTAACCGTAACATTCAAAAGAAAAACCAATACTGTAACTAACACTGTCTTCAAATTGTCATTGCCCATATTGACTCCGGTGTATCCTAAACTTACATGTTGAACAGTTTTAGCGGATGCCTCCTCAGAAAGCACATCTACATAAACACGAATTTATAAACATGCAATCTTACTCTTTCCCCTTGACTATTGCAACAATTTCCAGCTTGTTAACACGCCCAACCTCTGCTTTCAAAACTTATCAGATAATGAAATTTCCAACCTTACTGCTTGACAAATGACAATCTATAGTGTTTGCCTATATAAAAAATTCAGGTAAAAGTCTCTTTAAATTAGGAATTTGATGTAATGCCCCGAACGAAGATTATTGCCACATTAGGTCCTGCAAGCAGCAATTACACCGTCCTGCGCAAAATGTTCGCAGCCGGCCTGGATGTAGTCAGGCTGAATTGTTCACAT
The DNA here is from genome assembly GCA_029858035.1 of Phycisphaerae bacterium. GTDB lineage: Bacteria > Planctomycetota > Phycisphaerae > Sedimentisphaerales > Anaerobacaceae > CS2-K091. The sequence continues at coordinate 4,042 of JAOUFU010000150.1, read as the reverse complement.
GGCAGCCATAAAAAGCATCTTGAATCTATAGAGCTTGTCCGCGGGATAAACAAAAAGTACAGGCGACATATTCGGATAATGCTGGACCTTGAAGGTTTTAGAATCAGGATTGGACGATTCAAAGGCCCCAAAGAGAAGTTCTTAAAAAATCGAACAGTGGTATGGTTGACCAATGACCCCGAAGCTCATGGCCCAAAAACAATTCCATTTGATTACAAAGGTGATTTGGACCGGATAAGGCCAAATCAACTTATCTACATTGATGATGGCAACCTCATCCTCCGCGTAAAGAGCACATCGGCCAACAGCATAAAAGCTGTGGTTGTCGAAGGCGGTATACTTAAGGAAAGAAAAGGAATAAATATACCCGATGTGGACCTTGAATTTGAAGGGACAACTGAGAAAGACAAAAAGGGCATCGAATTCGGTATAAAACACGCAGTTGACTACATTGCCCTTTCCTTCGTAAGGAATGAAGACGATGTTCTCAAAGCCGCTGAACTGATAAAGCCAGGATTACCTGACTGCAGGATTGTGGCAAAAATTGAGAATAAACAAGCGATAAAGAACATAGATCGAATAATCGACGCCTCCGACGGCATAATGGTAGCTCGTGGCGATATGGGTGTTGCCGTCCCGATCTATGAAGTCCCCATAATCCAGAAGCGCATAATAAAGAAATGTAATGCCGCGGGAAAGTTCGTAATTACAGCCACTCAAATGCTGGAACACATGACCGAGCACAGCAGACCCACGCGTGCAGAGGTTACAGACGTCGCCAATGCTATTATGGACGGTACTGACTTTGTTATGCTTTCGGCGGAAACTGCCATTGGCCTTTTCCCGCATCAGTCTGTCCTGATGATGAACGAGATAATCAAGTTTACTGAAAAAGAGATGTCACGATTGTAATGACATGAAATAATCATAGGTGTAAAGATGCTTAGACTCGTAATCCTCAAAACATTATCTAACCGGGTAAGTTGGTAACGGCGGTATCTCTTTTTCCTGTGTCTTCAATTCTTCAAGAATAACTTCGATTGCCTTATTTAACTGTTCATCAATACCGGCATATTCTTTAGCCGGATCGTTATCAACGTAAATATCCGGTTCGACTCCGTACCCTTCGATAATCCATTTTTTACCTTCCACGTCGTAGCGCGAAAATTCCGGTTTGCGCAAATAACCACCATCCAGCAAGGGCAGGGTGCCGCGAATTCCGACAACACCGCCCCATGTTCTTTTACCGATAACTTTTCCAAGTTTATACTTCTTGAACTGATACGTAAACAAATCGCCGTCCGATGCGGAAAATTCATCCGCCAAACACACCATAGGCCCATAAATCATACTGTATGGGTCCGGCTCCGGGGCGGTATTCCGGGCAAATTCGATCATGGCAACTTCACGCCGCAGCCGTTCTATCAACATAGGCGAGACGTTCCCGCCGCCGTTTCCGCGAACGTCGATGATCAATGCCTTTTTGCGAATTTGGGGGTAAAAATTCTTCACAAACTCATTCAATCCATAACGCCCCATATCAGGCACATGAATATACCCGACCTTTCCATCGGTAGCTTCACTTACTTTCTCAATATTGGTCTGTACCCACTCGTAATAATACAACTTCTCTTCACTGCTTGTTGGCACCACTATTACGTCCCGTCTGCCCTTCTTTACCGGCTTCGAGTTGAGTTTTAAGGTAACCTGTTTCCCCGCTTTATTGAGCAGTAGCTCGTAAATATTATCGACATCGACGGTAGATTTGCCGTCTATAGCCAGAATATAATCGCCCTGGCTCGCATCGACTCCAATTTCGGTTAATGGCGAACGTATTGCTTTGTCCCAATTTTGCCCGCGCAATATCTTTTCAATCCTGTAATACCCCGATTTCCCATCGCGTACAATCTCAGCCCCAAGGAGGCCTGTAGTTATCCTTTTCGGTTTTGGATACTCTCCGCCGCCCACATAAGTATGGCCTACATTCAATTCGCCTATCATCTCACCGATGATATATGTCAAATCGGCCCGGTGATTCACATGAGCAACCAGAGGTCCATAGCGTTCACGCATAGCCACCCAGTCAACGCCGTGCATGTTAGGAACATAGAAGAATTCCCGCATCTGCCGCCAACATTCATTGAAGATTTGCCTCCATTGCTCTTTCCTGTCCAGGCGGACTTCCATATCGGAAAGGTCCAATGTTTCTTTCATTTCGATTTTTGATTTTGGCAAATCGATAATGGCATATTTCTCACCCGATACAGCCAGCATCTTCTTTTGGTCGGCCGATATCTCATAGCCGCTGACCTCGCCAAGCTCGGTTTCCTTTCGTTCCTTAAGGTCATACATCCGCAACTGGGTTTCATTGTCTTTGCTCCCTCTTCGATTGTAATACAGGAAATCGCCAACCGAGCTTAGATTATAGTAACTCGAAGCTGCTATGGGCAGCACAGCAATGCGGTCCTTGATGCCTTCGATGTCAACTTTTATGTTTTGCTTTTTCTTCTCCTGCTCATCTTTCTGCTCTTTCTTTGCAACTTCGTTCGGCTCAGGTGTTTCAGCGTCCGCCTTTTGGGATTCTTCTTCTTTCTTCACCTCTACCTCGTCACTTCGTGGCTTGAAAGGAGAATCGGTGCTCTTTGCCAGCGTAACAAGGTAGATTCGGGACATATCCAGGTACGCGTGGTTCCATTCGGTCCGGCTGTAAATCGGATTGAAATCACGGTCGGAAGTAAAGAAGACAAATCTGCCGTCCGAGCTGAACACGGGCTCGGATGCCGAATACCATCCGTCGGTCAGCTCATAGGATTTCTTATCCTTGAGCGAATACAGATAAATTTTGTCCATCGCTCCCACTTCCGATTTGACATAAACAATCCACCTGCTGTCGGGAGACCAGGAATAGTGCCCGAACTCCCATTTTTCGGATTGATCAACTTCGGTTATCTTGCTGCTCTTGATACTTACAAATCGCAGACGTAATCGTTTGTCTGCCCACAGAATCTTCTTACTGTCCGGCGACCACTCGATGCTGTATTTGTATGTTTCAGCGTTTCTTGTGATTTGCTTTGCCCCTGCGTTTCCGTCCTGACCAACGATATAGATTTCATCTTCACCGGTGGCGTCAGATATATAAGCAATCCATCTTGCATCCGGCGACCATTGAGAATTTCGTTCGTGAATTCCCGGCGAATTAGTTAGATTTCGGATAGCACCGTATTTGGCTGGAACCGTAAATACGTCCCCTCTGGCGCCAAACAAGGCACGCTTGCCGTCCGGGCCGATTTCATAGTTGGTCACATTGTCGGCAACACTGACAATGCCGCTTCTGCCGCCGCTCAAATCCTCCTGAATGTAAATAGTCACTTTCTCATATTTCTCACTCTCGATATCAAAACGGTAAATATAGCCTCCGTTTTCAAATACAATTGCTCTTTTACCCAACGATGGAAATTTGATATCAAAATCTGTGAAATTAGTTAATTTCCTGGTTTTCCTTGTATTGACATCATAAACGAAAAGGTTCATGCGTTTATTTTTATCACGGTCGGAGAGGAAAAATATTTTATCTCCGCTCCACATAGGGATAATATCCTGAGCGTCATTATTGGTAATATTCTCAATTCTTTTCGTATCGAAATCATAAATCCAGATATCATCAGCCATACCGCCGCGATAGCGTTTCCATGTGCGGAATTCACGAAATATCCGGTTATAAGCTAACTTCTTATCATCCGGCGAGAAGGAGCAAAAACCGCCGCGAGGAAGGCACAGTTCTTCGGCAAGGCCCCCTGATTTGGAAACGGCATAGAGCTGTCCATTAAACGAATTAAATGAACGCATTCGCGAGCGGAAAATGATATGTTTACCGTCTTTTTTCCAGGCCATAACAATATTATTGGGACCCATTCGATCGGACACATCATCGCGTTCAAGTGTTGCTGTGAAGGTCAGGCGTAGAGGCACACCACCACCGGCCGGCATCAGATAGACTTCCGTATTGCCATCATATTGGCCCGTGAAAGCCAAATATTCGCCG
>JAOUFU010000149.1 GCA_029858035.1 Phycisphaerae bacterium | reverse complement strand
GGCGATATTCTTGCCTTTGTACGTAACTTGCAGAGTTTCGGGATTGTATCTGCTGCCCCGGCACGCCTGGCACGTCACATAAACATCAGGCAGAAAGTGCATCTCAATTTTCTTTGTGCCCTGTCCCCGGCACGCCTCGCATCGCCCGCCTTTAACGTTGAAGCTGAATCGCCCCGGCTTATAGCCGCGAATCTTCGCCTCACGCGTCAGGCTGAACAGCTTTCTTATCTCATCGAACACGCCCGTATACGTCGCCGGATTGCTCCGCGGCGTCTTTCCGATAGGCGACTGGTTTATCTCTATCACCTTATCAATCTGAGAGGTCCCGAGGATGTTTTTGTGTTTGCCCGGCTTCTCGCGCGAGTTGTAAAGACGACGCTTGCAGGCAGGCAGCAGAATCTGGCTCACCAGAGAGCTTTTGCCCGACCCAGAAACACCCGTCACGCAGCAAAACACGCCGAGCGGGAATTTGACATCGATATTTTTAAGATTGTTCTCCGCCGCCTCCTTGACTTCGATACACTTTCTCAAATTGTACTTGCGCCGTTTGGCCGGCAGGGCTATCTTTTTCTTACCGCTCAGGTACTCCCCCGTCGCCGACTCGGCGCAACCGGCTATCTTCTCAAAGCTGCCCTGCACAACTACTTCCCCGCCCTGCGCCCCTGCCGCCGGGCCGATATCAATAATATGGTCCGCGTTCTTGATAATGTCCTCATCATGCTCGACCACTATAACGGTATTTCCAATCTGGCTGAGCCTCTGCAGTATTCCCATCAGTCGGTTGTTGTCCCGCTTGTGCAGACCTATCGTTGGTTCGTCCAGCACGTAACAGACACCCACCAGACCGCTGCCCACCTGTGTCGCCAGCCGTATCCGCTGCGCCTCACCACCCGAAAGCGTGCTGCTCTTGCGGTCCAGCGTTAAATATTCCAGCCCGACATCGACCATAAACTTCAGCCTCGCCTTTATTTCCTTTAGCACCTGCGCCGCAATCAGTGCCTTTTCCTTCTCCAGTTCTAATTTCTTGAAAAACTTCTGTGCCTTTTCGATGGAAAGCTCCGCCAGTTGATTTATATTTTTCCCTCCAACCGTTACCGCAACGGCTTCCGGCCGAAGCCGGGCCCCATTGCAGCTCAGGCACCGCTGCTCCGAGAGATAGCTGTGCAGCCTGGTCTTGACGTATTCGCTCGTGGTGTTTTCCCATCGCCGACCAAGATTCGGGATGACACCTTCGAACGAAAAACCATATTTTTCCCTGTCTGCCGGCGTCGTGCCGTGCATTAAAATCCTTTTTATTTCCGAAGGTATCTTCTCGAACGCTATCGACTTATGGATTCCCACATTTCTGCAGAACCGTTTAATCAGCCTGTTATAGAAAATATTCATCCTCTTCCCACCCTTGCGCCAGGCATCGACGGCACCGTTATCCAGTGACACACTTTTGTCCGGTACAATCAGGTCCGGGTCGAATTCCAGAATTGTCCCCAGCCCGTCACAGCTTTTACACGCACCGTATGGGCTGTTAAAGCTAAACAGCCGCGGCGATAGCTCCTCAAGGGATGCCTGAGGATGCTTGGAACAAGCAAACTTTTCACTGTATATGACCTCTTTCCAAGAATTTGTTTTCTTGGTTTTGCTTTTTTCGCCTGCCTTTTCCGGCTCCTGCACCAGAACCAAAAGTACACCGTCGGCAAGTTTCAGCGCCGTCTCCACAGAATCAGCCAGCCGAATGCGAACCGCGTCCTTAATTATCAACCTGTCGACGACCGCCGAGATATCGTGCTTTTTATTTTTGTTCAAGGCGGGGACATTGCGTACGTCGTAAACGGCCCCGTCGACGCGCACCCGTACAAAGCCTTCACGTTGTATGCCGGCAAAAACGTCTTTATGCTCGCCTTTTTTGCCGCGAACCAGCGGAGCGCAAACCTGGATTTTCGTGCCCTCCGGCCGGGCAAGGATTGACTCTACTATTTGCGAAGAGTGTTGGCTTGTAATCTCTTTACCGCATACCCAGCAGTGAGGCTGGCCCACACGCGCGAAAAGCAGCCTGAAATAATCATAAATTTCTGTAGTGGTGGCCACAGTCGAGCGGGGATTACTGCCGGCCTTTCGCTGCTCAATTGCAATCGTGGGAGGAAGACCGGTAATCTCAACAACCGCAGGCTTCTGCATTTGTTCGAGGAACTGGCGAGCATAGGTACTGAGCGATTCCACGTATTTTCTTCTGCCCTCGGCGTAAATCGTATCGAAGGCAAGGGAGCTTTTCCCCGACCCGCTTATTCCGGTGATTACAACCAGTTTATCGCGAGGAATACTCACGTTGATATTCTTGAGATTGTGCTCGGCCGCACCCGTAATCTTAATAACTTTTTCAACTGTCTTGGCCATCTTACTCTCTTACTTATATAAGCGGTGTTGCCCAGAAAAATCCGACAACAATCCAAACTAATGATTGTAACAGAAAGCCGCAAGAAGGTAAAATAGTTTTAATCGACTATCTTACAGTAAGCTGAATCTCTGCCAAACTGCCCTATTTTCAGGCGTAACAAGGATTGAATTTCTCCAGGCACAAGAATCCATATATTATCGGGAGAAACGCTATTTATCAGCTTTATACTAATTTAATACTAAAATGTTTAAATTTAGTATTTGACCTCAACTAACCAATGTATATACTAAATTTTAATGAATTAGTATATAATTAGCATATCCATAACTTTCTTAAATTAAAGAGTTTAGCGTAATGAAGATACCTAAAACACCACCTAACGTAGAAGACCTTTGGGAACATATTAAGAAGAATACCGAACGCTTTGAGCTCATTTTTGGAGCAAGTTCCAGCCCATTAGTTAAAGGGAAATACCTCCATTGGGACAAACTACCTTTTTACTCACCGCCGCAAGGGCTTTCCCACGAAGAGTGGTGGTTTGCCTTGAAGATGCACCGACGTAACTTGTTAAAACAGTTACCGCTTTTAGACAAAAATGGAGAGCCATTTAAATACCTTGAGGTTGACCCAATTCCTGAAAGGCTTCACCAGATAGATCAAGGTGCAGGAGGTTTCATTCAGATGCCTGAGCAGATCACAAATCCTTACACAAGGGACCAATATTATGTTGGTTCTCTAATACAGGAAGCGATTACTTCAAGTCAGCTCGAAGGGGCAGCTACCACACGAAAGGTAGCCACAGAGATGATCCGGACCGGCCGTCCTCCTCGAGACCGAAGTGAGCAAATGATCCTAAATAATTTCAAGACCATGCAGCGAATCGGAAAACTCAAAGCTGAGCCTTTGTCCAAAAAGCTTGTGTTTGAGATACACCGAATGATTACGGACAAAACATTGAAAGATTCATCTGACACAGGCCGCTTCCGCCAGTCTGATGAACGTATTGTTGTTGGTGATATGTACAACGAAATATTCCATGATCCTCCTCCGGCCGATAGACTTGATGAGAGGATGAGTGTTATGTGTGACTTCGCAAATGATAAGATCCCCACTGGCTTCATTCACCCTGTAGTTCGCTCTATAATTTTGCACTTCTGGTTAGCGTACGATCATCCCTTTGTTGATGGAAATGGAAGAACAGCAAGGGCTTTATTTTATTGGTCGATGCTGAGAAATGGCTTTTGGCTATTCGAGTTCATCTCTATATCGCAGATTATTCTCAAGGCACCTGTCAAATATGCTCGTGCTTTTTTATACACAGAGACGGATGAAAATGATCTTACTTACTTCATTCTTCATCAGCTTGAAGTAATTCGGCGAGCAATAGTCCAACTTCACGAGTATATTAAACGTCGAACTGAAAGGCTCCAGGCAGTAGAACGAAAATTAAGAGGTCTTGCCGTGCTCAACCATCGGCAGCGTGACCTGATTAGTCACGCGCTTCGGCATCCTCATCAAAAATATACAATTAGGTCGCATCAGATAAGCCATAACGTTGTTTACCAGACAAGCCGCCTTGATTTGCTTAACTTGGAAAAACGTGAATTACTAAAATGCAACAAGGTCGGGAAGACATGGTATTTCACACCTGTAAGTGACCTCGAAGAAAGATTGGCTAAATTATCGTAAAAAGGCCTTATGCAGATAAAGGATTTACATAGCTGGAATTTGACTTACTCACAGGCGCGGGACTGCCAGAAAAGCCTCGCCCCGAAAGTGCGGTTTACGCCTCTGAAACAACAACCCAGACTAATCGCCGGCATCGACTGTGCCTTCAGCAAAAACGGCAAAAAAATCATCGCTGCTGTTGTAGTGCTAAAGCCCCCGGATTTTACTCCCGTAGAAACCGCTTATGCCTTACGAAAAGTGACCTTTCCCTATATCCCGGGGCTTCTTTCTTTTCGTGAGGCCCCTGCCTGTATAGCCGCGGTCAGGAAGCTCAAAACCGAGCCGGATGTATTCATTGTTGATGGCCAGGGCATCGCCCATCCCCGTCGGTTGGGACTGGCCGCGCATCTGGGACTGTTTTTCGATAAGCCCACCATCGGATGCGCAAAAAGCAGGCTCACAGGTTACTTTCATGACCCGCCCCCCGAAAAAGGTACATACAGTTTCTTGAGGGACAAAAAAAGCACAAAGCGCAAGGCGAGTCACGAGTCACGAGCGACGGGCGACGAAATCATCGGCGCCGTTGTGAGAACTCGCACTAATGTAAAGCCACTTTATGTTTCCGTGGGCAACAGGTGTCTGCTCGAAAATGCGATTAACATCATCCTCGGTTGTACAACCAAATATCGTTTGCCTGAGCCGACCCGCCTCGCTCATCAAATGGTCGGCATACTAAGATTGAAAGCCTGACCGGCACGAAACCCTACTTCTCTGTTATTACCTTCGCAGATTTTATCACGACCGGCTTTTCGGGTACATCGTCCATACCCATCTGACTCGTGGTATTAACCGTTGCTATTTTATCTGTCGCCTCCATACCTTCGATAACCTTGCCGAAGACCGCGTAACCGGGCTTGTTATTGTCGGCATAATTTAGAAAGTCGTTGTCTGCATGATTGATAAAAAACTGGGCTGTCGCGCTGTCGGGATCATTGGTCCGGGCCATCGCCGTTGCGCCTCTCTCGTTTCTCAATCCGTTGCCCGCTTCGTTGACAATCGACGCATGCGTTTCTTTCTTTGTCATCTCCGCCGTGAACCCGCCGCCCTGTATCATAAAGTCCGGTATCACACGGTGAAATATGGTCCCGTCATAAAAGCCTTCCTCCACGTACCGAAGAAAGTTCTTTACCGTAACAGGCGCTGCCTCTTCGTTAAGCTCGATAACCATCTCCCCCATACTCGTTTCCAGTTTCACCTTCTTCGGCCCATTATCCATGTACTTCGTCTCCTTACTTGATTTCCTGATGCACTCCGTCCTACGTCGTCAAAGCCGCAGCCGTCTTTTTTCCCTTATGTACTGTCCGTTATTTTCTCTTTCCACTTGTGTTTTTTGATTGAGGCCAGGATTTTTTGGGCACATTGCAGCGCAGCCAGACCTTCTTCTGCACTGACTTCAGGTCGAAGCTGCTTATCTGCAACGGCCCGGAGAAAAGCCTCCTGCTGTACCCGGACAGGCTCCTTATCATCTATAGCAAGATGCTCTATGTGCAATAAGTCCGGCCAGTTGACTGTTGTCAGGTTAAAATCCCCCCCTTCTTTGCGTTCTTGTATCCATTTGACAACGTTAATATTCGGGTCGGCCTTGATTATCATACCGCTTTTTGTAAGGTAATCCAGGCTCAAATATGCCTGCCGGCTGAACAATCGCACTTTTCTTTCGGTTTTAAGGGCAAGTCGAGAGGCGGTGATATTTGCAATACAACCGTTCTCAAAAACGATTCTTGCGTTACAGATATCCTCCTTATCATCGGAAATGACACCGACGCCCACCGCGTCAATTTTCTTAATCTTGCTTGCCGCCAGGGACAAAATAATATCTATATCGTGGATCATCACGTCCAGAACAACACCGATGTCGGTCGAGCGGAATGGATATGGACTAATGCGGTTGGACTCGATAAACTTCGGCTCGATGTCCAGACGCTTCATCGCCTGAACAACAGGATTGCAACGCTCACTGTGACCTACTGCCACAACGCTGTTATGTTTTTTCGCAAGCACGACTATCTTTTTGCCTTCTCGCACATTGGCCGCAAGGGGCTTTTCAATCAGGACCGCAATCTTGTTTGTGATAAATATTTTCGCCAGCTTCATGTGTGTAACAGTAGGCGTCGCTATCGTTACTGCATCAACCTTACCAAGTATTTCCGAACAATCCGTAAAGGCCGAACAGCCGTATTGATTGGATATCTGCTTTGCCTTCTCGCCGTCTATATCAACCACCGCAACAAGCTCGCTTTGCTCAAGCTGACCATAGACCTTCGCGTGTATCGACCCCATTTTACCTACACCTACAACTGCCGTTCGTATCTTGTCCAATGCTTATTTCCTTGTTCCCAGGTCCCGCCTCGGCGCTGTTTTCACGTCTCTATCGGTCTCTGAACTTCTCCAGGTATCTGCCGTACTGATGCTCGCTGCTTTTGATTATCATGTCGACTATGGCACGAACATTCTCATCAAGGCCGTCCTCCTCTGCCAGGGCCTTTGCATTCTCCAGCAGTGCTTCGCCTTGCCGGTAAAGCTTCTTGTGGGCCTCGAATATTTTAGCCTGTTGCTCCTCGCTGAAGCCGCCTCGGTTAAGGCCGCGCTTATTGACACCGCGAATTCGAGGTGGATAGTGACCGCTCACGATCAGAAAAGGAGGTATGTCACGATTAATGCCCGCAAGGCCCGACGCGTAGCTCCACTTGCCTATGGTGACGAACTGGTGCATGGCCGCAAGACCGCTGAACCATGCCCCCGTCTCGATCTTGCAATGTCCGCTTATCTGGACATAATTACTCATAACAATATTATCTTCAAGATGGCAGTCGTGCCCGACGTGCGAACCGACCATAAGTAGATTATCGTTTCCTATTTTCGTAAATTTACCTTTGTGGACGCTCGGATGGATTGTCACCTGCTCGCGAAACGTGTTTCTGTCACCTATCAAAAGCCCTCCGATCTCCGCATCCGGGTCCAGACCAAGTATTTGGGGCCTGCCGCCAATCACGCAATTGGCAAATAAGTGATTGTTGTCACCGAGCTTGACGTTTTTATAAATCACTGTATTAGCGTCAATGACTGTGCCGGCGCCAATGGAAACTCCATTGTCTATAACACAATTGGGCCCGATTGTAACGCCCTCACCTAACTGCGCCTCCTTTGATACCACTGAGCTGGGATGTACTTTAATCATATTGTGTTTTCACCTAAAACTCAAAACTCGATATTCAACATTAACCTTATACCTTCTCTTCGTCCACGAGCATAAATTTAATTTGGGCTTCAGCGGCTATCGAATCACCTACCATCGCCCTGCAGCGGCACTGTGCCGTTCTTTTCCGAAGACGAACAGTCTCCGCCGTAAGGATGAGCTGGTCGCCGGGTACAACGGATTTACGAAGTTTTACATCATCCATGCTCAGAAGGACCGCTAACTTGCCTGTGTGTTCGAGTCGCTGTGCAAATAATAAGCCGGATACCTGGGCCATCGCTTCTACGATAAGAACGCCCGGCATTATCGGAGTACCGGGAAAGTGACCCTGGAAAAATTGTTCGTTGAAGCTTACGTTCTTGATACCTTTGATTCGAGTATCGCCTTCGATTTCGATTATTTTGTCTACCAGCAAAAAAGGGTATCTATGGGGAAGTATCTTGGTAATCTGCCTGATGTTCAGAAGTGCGTCGGTACCGAGCTTTTGCATCCGCTCCTGACGCTCAGCGGCCTCATATAGTTTTGTTGCAAGACACTGGTTCAGAGTATGACCGCTCTTATACGCCACGATCCTGCCCGCCAGACCACGGCCTACCAGAGCAAGGTCCCCGATTAAATCGGCAATCTTATGCCTGACGCATTCGTTCGGAAATCGAAAACTGTTCTTAATTGGTCCGTCGGAGTTGAGAACGAGAATATCACGCGGACTGAGGTGAGTGCCCATGCCGCGCGCTTGAAATTGCTGAGCCTCGGCTTCGAGCAAAAACGTCCGGGCAGGGGCCAGGTTCTTCTCGAAATTCTCCGAGGTAAGACGACAACTGAAAATCTGTCTGCCGATGGCGGTGTGACCGGCGTAATCAAGGTCGTAAGTGATATTTAATCCGTCATCCGAATAAGGCAATGCGTATATCGAAGCGTCACCGGCGGTAATGCTGATTGGATCGCTGATGACAAACTCTTTACGCTTCTCCGACTGCTCAACAATCCCGCTCCGTTTGAGCACCTTGAAATACTCGGCGCAACTGCAGTCAGGGGCGGGCAGCTCCGAGCCGTCAACCTCTATGACCAGGTTATCGATGGATAACGCACTGACGGCGGCCAAACAATGCTCCACTGTTTCTATACTTACACGGCCTTTCTTGATTGTTGTCCGCCGGCTTCGCTCTGCAAGATTGCTGGCAACGGCGTTTATTCGGACTGCTTCGGGTACGTCAACACGAACGAAAACCACTCCCGAATTAACGGGGGCTGGACGAAATACAACCTTTGATTCCTTGCCCCCGAACATTCCGCGACCGGAAAGTCTGCCCTCACCTTTAATTGTCTTTTGCAGCTTCAAGTTTGTCCACCCTCTTGCTTAGTTGCTTTATCTGCTTGTTCAGCTTCGGCAAACGCATTGTCAGGCTGATTATCTGCAGTGCCTCTTTTCTATCAATTGCCGGCGAGCCAATCACTTTTTCGCCGGCACCTATACTGTTCATAACGCCGGCCTGGGCGCCAACTTTTACACCATCTCCAATTTCTATATTGTCGGCAAGCCCGACCTGGCCCGCCAAAATAACACCGTCGCCAAGCTTGCAGCTGCCCGATATACCCACCAGGCCTGCTATCAGACAGTTTTTGCCTATCACTACATTATGGGCAATTTGTACCAGGTTATCTATCTTGGTCCCTGCCCCGATTTTCGTTTCTCCGAACTTCGCACGGTCAATGCAGCAGTTAGCTCCTATCTCCACAAAATCTTCAATCACTACACCTCCGTTGTGAGGAATTAATTTATGGCTGCCCTCGATAAATGAATAACCAAAACCGGTTGAGCCTATCGTTGTGTTTGCCTGAATCACAACGTTATTGCCTATATGACAGTTGTGGTAAACAACAACATTGCTGTCGAGACGGCAATCTTTGCCGACCGTCGAATTCTCACCTATCTTGCATCCGCCGGCGATTACGCTGTTTGCCCCGATTTCAGCGCCGTCCGCAATGACTGCACAAGCCCCGATTGCAGCGCTCTTGGCTATCCTGGCGCTGTCGGCGACC
>JAOUFU010000688.1 GCA_029858035.1 Phycisphaerae bacterium | reverse complement strand
CAAACTTGAAAACGGGCTTCTCGGGAGAGTAATTAACCCAAGGAGCGCCTATGTTTGGAAGCTTTTCATTGGGCTCAAGCACCGGGTATGGCCAATCCGGCTCGGGTATCGCCTCTTCCTTAAAGAAGGAAAAAAACACACCGGCGATACACAAGATAGCCAGCATTCCCACGACTATCCAGGTTACTACTTTTTTGTTTTCCATTTGCAAACTACCGTCAGGCTACAGTCTATGTGCAGCAAGGGAATGGGCTGTGAGTCCTTTAAATGACATTATTTACTGGGATTTGTTTCCTTTTTCTTTAGTAAGAGTATAAGGACAAAAATCGCTATTGCCACTGCCAGTGTTACCAATACATAATATAGCTTCGGTAAGTCCGGTTTCGTATCGGCCTGCACCTGCTCTATCATTTGAACATAGTTCACCATGTTCTTTTTGTATTCGCTAATTTCGGGCTTTTGACAATAAAAGAGTGTTATGAGCCAATCTTGTTCAGCGGTGCGTCCCACCGGTTCTTTATACTCACTACCCAGTAATTTTCTTAGCATCTGTCTTGCCCGGGCACAGGCATACTCGGAACTTGGGTAATTATCCAAGACCTGTTGGTACATCCTCATCGCTTCATTCTTTGCCTGCTTGTCCTTTGACATTCGTTGACGTGCACCAGCAGCTATACTCAAAAGTCTGGGCATCAAATGAGTATCAGGATGGGTTTTCATGAACTTTGTGCAGAAATTGTAAAACGCAGCAGACCTTTCCTCCGTAACTGTGCCCCTTCCAGGGATATTCGCAAATACCAACTCCGTTTCTGCCCAGTCTTCCCAAACGCTGTTGGGGAACATCTGTATAATTTGTTCCAAGTACGTAGAACTAAAATCTCCGGCTTCATAATCCGCCACCCATGCCAATGTTACCAAGTCTATTACAGTCTTATCCTCTTTTGCTTTCAGCTTATCTATTCTCTTTTGTATCCCCGGGGGTGTAGGGCGAAGCATACCTTTCTGGAAGTTCTCATCCAGAAAATAAAACGAGTGAATGTAAAAATGCATGTATAGCCATATTTGAGGGTCGTCAGCATGGCAAGAGATTAGCTCTTTAGCTATTGCATGGGCGTCGGCAAACCTTTTTTCTGAAAGGGCTATATTACCTTCCAAGAACAGCTTTTTCGCTTCGCTGATTTTATCATGTCCAAGGCTTCCTTCTGAAGCATCTTGCGCGTGGTTAATAATTGCATAGCTGAATAGGATTACGACACAAAAGAAGACTGCACTATCCTTTTTCATAATGTTCCCTATTTAATTTACAAACTCTTTTCCAAGATACTATCTGCACCATTATAACGTAGAAGAACATCAAGGCAAATAAGGCCACGAGTCCTTTTTTACCGAACTTTGATCTACATAGCCCTCGTCTGGATCATCGCTTGGTTCCCAGTATATCTCGTAGTACGTGAAATTATCTTCATCGCAATCTCGCGTTATATTCTGAGTAGAAATAGGGCCAACCTTATCGCTCACATTGACGTTCCTGAATATTGCCACGGCGTTCAGAGGTGAGTCAACATGGTTAGAAGTGGCCCACTTGTGTGCGAAATTAGTATCTATCCAGGCATCCTTAACTATCTTATTGTCAAGAGCGGACACAAATTCATCCGCTAATTCAACATCAGTAGTTGGAGTAGATCCACCCGGAGCACCATATTGATAACCCATAATTCCATGTGTAAGTCCGCCGTTATCGATAGTATCGACCCATTCTGTACCTGGGCCTGTCTTAGTATCGTAATTTATATAACATGTTGAACAGCAAGCTAAAACAAGCCAATCCAATTCTCTTGACCATGTGTCAACGTCAGCCACGTGCAGGTTTTGTGAGGATCCGTGAGTCTTGAGGCCGTATGTATTGTCCACAGCGTATATTCTTGTTGGATTGTCAGATCTCCAACAGTGACCTGCAATGTACATAAAATCAGCGTTGTTGCCCAACTCAACGCATTTATCATCGTCGCCAAGATTTTTTTCATGGTCCTTATCATAGAGACCATTCGAAAACCAATCATGATTTGAAAGCATATCATTATGGAATTCAGCAGCGTCAAGTGTCGGAGTCCCATCAACCGCGGCAACTTCGCCCCTATCTACCATCACATCTTCGGACCATTTGTAGTTTGAGGTATTACCCGGTGGGATTGTTAAATAAAAATACAACACTTCCTCGTTCATAACTTTTATCTTGTCCGGATCCATGGTAGCCGGGTA
>JAOUFU010000687.1 GCA_029858035.1 Phycisphaerae bacterium | reverse complement strand
AGCCGGCACCTGTCCCCGAACGGCCATCTATTGCGGCTGGTACAGTTTGAAAAAATATATCGACGCCTTCGATTTTGTCGATGGCGCGATAGGTTATCATATCGCAAGCTGGGAGGCGGTCGACCTTCGCGACCCAAACAGCAGCCAATGGTGTCCGGCCATGCTCAAGGATGGAATAACGGCAACATTAGGGGCGGTGGCTGAACCATATCTTCATTCATTTCCTGAGCCGAGAGCATTTTTCTTAGAGTTATTCAACGGCCGTTGTCTTGTAGAGGCATACTACCACACAAAACCTTTTAATTCGTGGCAGCTGGTTTTGATAGGCGATCCGCTGTATAGACCTTTCAAAAGGCCTTAGCTGCAACAGGTTGACAGCTTACGATTTACGTGTCGGCGGAAGCCTGGTTTCGGCGGCAGCGAAATAAACCAATGAGGTAAATTGTGATAACGACGGCTGCGATTCCTACAGTGGCAATTATTACATCTCTTTGCCTGAAATCTCTGCCGGAAAATATAGAAAATAATGTTACCGCAACCAGGAAACCCAACGGCAGGGCTGATGCCACTATCAGCCATTTGAGTTTAGGGGCTTTGAACGGAAGAAAAAGGTGCATATTCTGAATCCACAAAATAGCAAGAAATCCATGGGAAAACAGGAGAAATGCCGTGTATGTCACCGGCAGCAAGTCAGCCAGATTTACGCGTGTCAAATTTGTTAGAGCAAAGATAGTAATGCCCGTTACCACAAGGAAAGCGGGCCAAAATGCGAAAAATGTGAGCAGAATTAGGCCTGTAAGCACACCTGCCAAATCCGCGAGAAAATCCATCGCATCACAGCTACGTCCGACCACAACGCTTTGTAACAATTCGTCGATCACACCATAGCAGACCGTCACTAAAAGTACCCACCAGGCAGCAGCTTTGCGCCAGTTTACTTTCCTGTCGGGACTGATTGCAGACCATAGCAGAAAAACCAATACCAGATAGGCAATGAAGTGTAGGCATTTATCGGACACTCCGGCCTTGCGAACCACAGACGGAATTGGTATATGCGCAAGGACGAAAAGAGTAGGCCAATAAAACAGCAATGATATTATAATCAGCTTTTGTCGGCGAAATATCGCCATTGAGACTCCCTAAACATCCATCAGGTTTATAAAAACATTGTCAAAACAATAATATTTCGATTCTTTCAGGCTTAACTTTGATTTTACCTGATATTTGTTTATGATGTAATGAATAGTTTGGTAAAAAATTGGAGAAAAACTATGTTCGATTCAATAATTGAGTTTTTCAAAAGCGCGATAATGGAACAGATAGTGAAAGATCCTTTCTGGGCAACGTTAGCCTTTATCGGCCAGGTTGTATTCGGCGGGAGGTTTATCCTTCAATGGATAGTCAGTGAATATAAAAAGAAGTCTCACGTGCCGACCGCCTTTTGGTTTATGTCACTGGCAGGAAGTCTCATTCTACTAAGCTATTCCGTCCACATAAAAAATCCTGTTCTTATGCTCGGGTTTTCGCTGAACACCCTCATATATTTGCGGAATCTTCATTTGATTTATAAGCCGGCCAAAAAAAGTGTGGAACCAGTCCTCGAAAAAGGTGAGGACTGAGGGGGTAATTGACACAGGCAGGTTATACAAAATGGGCGTATAGATTTTAAATTTTTGAGAAAGGCTTTCTATTATTTATTCCGAATGTATAATATGGACTGTTTGCCGCTCAGTAGCTCAAAAACTTATCTGGAGGACATAACAATGAAGCGCTTTATAATTCCTGCGATAATTTTAGTTGGTTTTGCAGCCCTTTGCCCCGGTCAGCGCAGGTCTCGTGTTTCTCCACTAAAAATAATTCAACTTTCCGAGCCGAGCTTGAAAGGTTCGGTCAGTTTCGAGGAGGCGCTGGCCAGGCGCCGAAGTGTTCGTCAGTTTACGGACCAACAGCTCAAGCCGGCACAGATTGGCCAACTTGCCTGGGCCGGCCAGGGCATAACAGAGCCTGCAAGAGGACTTCGAACAGCACCGTCAGCAGGGGAGACTTATCCGATAAAGCTATATTTTGCCACGCAGGAAGGACTGTTTGTTTACAACCCCGAGGAACACAGCCTGGAACAAACCTCAAACCTGGATGTGCGAGGCAGATTGGCGGCGACTAACGCACCTTGCAATGTTCTTATCGCAGGCTCTGAGAGGGAGCTTGCGGTCAAATTCCGCGGTGAGGCAAACAAATATATGCTATTGGAAGCCGGGCACAT
>JAOUFU010000686.1 GCA_029858035.1 Phycisphaerae bacterium | reverse complement strand
AGGAATACGGCATCTTCGGCCTGTAGGGATTTTCCCGCGGCCCAGTCTGTAACGGAGACCTTCTTCTCGAAATCGGTCTTGTCCTCGGTGAGACAGGAATACATAATGAAATAGCAGTGCGGGCTGCACAACCTTACGGGGCCTTTGTCCGACCGGACCGTCACGAGCGCCCTGGTGTTGATGTCCCCATCGCACATGAAGCAGATGTTTTCCTTTGGCCGGTTATCGACCCTGGCCGGGGTGAGTCGCTCGAAAGTTGCCAATTGCGGGGCAGTAAGATCCACGCCGTGCTGCTTGAACTTTGCGAGAATGTCCTCTTTGGAGTAGAAGCCTTCGTGGCGAAAAAGCTCTTTGCCTGATGCATCGTAGAATATCTGTGTAGGGATGACTCGAATCTTATACTGTACTGCGAAGTCGGTATTTATCGAGAGATCGAGAAAATCCACCTGAAGTCTTCCGGCATATTCTTTTTTCAGCCCTTCGAGAATTGGCGCCATCAGCTTGCAGGGTATGCACGTTCTGGCCCCGACGTCAACCAGTCGCGGGATTGCTTTGGCAGGCGGGGCGTTGGGGTTCTTTTCATTGTTATTGGTATTTGCCTGGTTGTCAACATCGACCTGCGCTGCTCCATTTGGTGACGTTGTTTGCTTTAGAATGACTACAATAATAATTGCGAGGGCCAATACCGCCACGATAATGATTTTTATTGTATTGCTCATCTTCTGTCACCTTTCAAATTTTGTTTTGATTAAGAAAAGCCTGAGATTATGCGAGCATTTTTTTGATTTCATCCGGGGAGGGCACTTTGCCGACGACTTTGACCCGGCCGTCCACGGCCAAAGCAGGTGTCATCATCACGCCGAATTTCATTATCTCGTTTATATTCGTTACTTTTTCGATTTCATATTCGATGCCCAGTTCCTTAGCTGTGGTTTCCGTTAATTCCGCCAGCATTTTGCATTTCGGGCATCCCGTTCCAAGAATCTGCAGCTTTTTCATTTTTTTCCTTTTACTTTGACTATGTTTCAGCCGCTTCGAGAGCAGCCGGTCGAAACCAGTTTTGTGTCTTCAGACATATCTTTACCAGCATAAGCATTACCGGCACTTCGATTAACACACCGACAACCGTTGCCAAAGCGGCGCCGGAGGACAGGCCAAACAACATCGTGGCTGTGGCGATGGCCACCTCAAAATGGTTGGAGGCCCCTATCATTGCCGATGGTGCTGCATCCTGATATGTGAGTTTCAGGGGTCTCGACAACCCGTAACCAAGCCAGAAGATAAGGTTCGTTTGAATAAACAACGGTATGGCTATCCAGAGAATGATAAGGGGGTTTGAAAGGATAACCTCTCCTTTGAATGAGAACAATAAAATCAATGTAATCAGAAGCGCAATAATGGTAATAGGCGTCAGGATATGGAGGAATTTTTCCTTAAACCATTGCTCGCCCTTATGCGCGATTATGAGCTTGCGCGAGAAGTATCCCGCCACTAAGGGCAAAGCCACATATATTGATATGGATAGCAGCAGGGCCTGCCAGGGTACGGGCAGCCTCCCCATCTTCAGCAGAAATCCTCCCAAAGGCCCGTAAAGGAAAAGCATCGTCAGTGAATTGATGGCCACCATCACCAGCGTATGCCCGTCGTTTCCCTTCGCCAGGTATCCCCAGACCAGTACCATCGCGGTACAGGGTGCGATTCCCAGGAGGATGCAGCCTGCAAAGTAGCTTCGCCAAAGTGGAATCTCCCACATCTTTGCGCCGTTGATTTCGACGACTTTACCGACGCCGTATTCTGCACCCACGGGCAGGTCCAGGCCGAACGGCATCCTCACCAGGTCAACCGCCTCCGGACCGATCAGGGTATAAAAGAGGGTTCCCAGAAAAAACGCCGATATTGCATACATGGTAAAGGGCTTGACGGCCCAGTTGACGAATAAAGTCAGGCCGACGGGCCTTGCGCTTTTCCCGGCCTTGAGGACCTCTGCAAAATCGATTTTTACCATTATGGGGTACATCATAAAGAACAGGCACACGGCAATGGGGATGGAGACAACAGGCGCCTTGTTGACGTAGATTGCCAGGCTGTCAAGATAGGTGGCAACCGACGGTGCGAGCTTGCCTAATGCAATCCCGGCAAAAATACAAAGCACCACCCAGATAGTGAGATATTTCTCGAAGATGCTTAATCCTTTGGTCTTTTGAGCAGTGTTATTGTCCATTTTTCCTGATTCCGATGTGTTTGTTTTTTTTAAATGTCAGCC
>JAOUFU010000148.1 GCA_029858035.1 Phycisphaerae bacterium | reverse complement strand
GTAAATGGCACCTGGGACATCATCCCCAATTCCTTCCTACACGCCACGGCTTCGACGATTACTTCGGTCTGCCTTACTCGAATGATATGTGGCCCCATCACCCGGAGCGACCCGGAGGATACCCCGATTTGCCGCTTATCGAAGGCGAAAAGATTATCGAATACAATCCCGACCAGACAAAACTGACCACATGGTATACCGAGCGGGCAGTTAAATTCATCGAGGCCAATAAGGACCGGCCGTTTTTCGTTTATCTGCCGCATTCAATGGTACACGTGCCGCTATTTGTTTCGGACAAGTTTAAGGGTAAATCCAGGCAGGGGCTGTTCGGCGATGTGATAATGGAAATCGACTGGTCTGTTGGGCAGATTCTTTCGACGCTTAAACGGCTGGGCATTGATAAGAAGACGCTGGTAATATTCTCATCTGATAATGGGCCTTGGCTGAGCTACGGCGACCACGCCGGATCGGCCAAACCGCTTCGTGAGGGCAAGGGAACCACGTTCGACGGCGGTCAGAGGGAACCGACAATCATGCGTTGGCCGGGCAAAATCCCCCCCGGCTTGGTCTGTAAAGAACCCGCCTCGACAATGGATATTCTGCCGACAATGGCGAAACTGGCCGGGGCAAAATTGCCTGACCGCTCTATTGATGGCAAAGATATCTGGCCGCTGATGTCGGGCCAGCCCGGCGCCGGGAGTCCACATGAAGCATTTTTCTATTACAACGGCTGGGAACTTGAGGCGGTGCGCAGCGGCAAGTGGAAACTCCACCTGCCCCACGGCTATCGTACATTGGCCGGTCGGCCCGGCGGCACGGGCGGCATACCTGCCAGGTACGAACAGGGCAAAATCGGCATGGCCCTGTTTGACCTCGAAAACGATATCGGTGAGCAACATGATGTTTCCACTAAGTATCCTGATGTAGTGAAGCGTCTTTTAAGCCTGGTGGAGAGTATGCGTGAAGACCTCGGAGACTTGGCAAAGAAGATGACGGGAAAAGGCAGAAGACCACCCGGCCGTATATGAACCCGTTCAAGTGCCCGGCTCAAATCCAATCCAGGCGTCAGTAATCTTGCAAAATCCTTAGTAGCCGGATATTATAGCGTAAATGACGGCTAAAAAGGATAAGAAAAAGCCCTCGCAGGCTCCCAGCGTAGTAAACAAAAAGGCCTATCGAAATTTCGAGCTCATCGAGAAGTTCGAGGCCGGGCTTGCACTTTTGGGATCCGAGGTCAAGTCGCTGCGGGCCGGCCAGGCAGACCTTGATGGTTCGTATGCAAGGATTTTTGACGAGCAATGCTGGCTCGTTGGTGCTACTATTGCCCAGTATCAACAGGCCGGTGGAACAAATCATGAGCCGACCAGAAAGAGAAAACTATTGCTGCACAAGGCCGAAATCCACAAGATAAGGGTTAAGCTTGAGCAGCGGGGCTTTACACTTGTGCCCCTGCGGATATACTTCAGTGAAAAAGGCTTTGCAAAGTTAGAGCTGGCCCTGGCAAAAGGCAAAAGACAATACGACAAAAGAAAGACAATTACCGAGCGCGACCAAAAGCGAGACTTGGACAGGAGTATGAAAAAGTATCGCAGATAATTGAAACCGAAAACGTGGATTTCCGCTTTTGTAGGATGACAAAAAAGACACAAATGACACTTTGCAATAAGATATACAAAGTACAAGATGGGAGTTTTTAGAATGGCTGAAAAAAAAGAAGAGAAAAAGATTATCATTGACGAAGATTGGAAAAAAGAAGCTCAAAAAGAAAAGGAAATATTAGCTGCACAGGAGGAAGAAGAGAAGAAGAAAAAAACCGAAAAAAAACTTCATCGCGGGCCTTTGCCTCAGGGCAATTTTGCCGCGATTGTAAGCATGCTCGTTACGCAGGCCCTGTTTGCCCTGGGTTTGCTTGAGGTTAAGGGGCGAGAGGGGCAAGAGAAAGAGCCGGATTTGGAGCTTGCCAAATATAACATCGATATGCTCGAGACCATTGAGGAAAAAACCAAAGGCAACCTGACTGCAGAGGAAAAGAAAGTCCTCGAAAATACACTCAGCCAGGTCCGTATGGCCTACGTGCAGGTTGCAGAGCAGGTCCCACCGAAAACTCAATGAGTAACGGGACAATAATATGACGGAACTATGATATAAAAAAATTCTCTAATTGGGTAAGCCGTATTGGCGAATATATTAGACAAAATCATTACAGATAAAAAAGCAGAGGTCGAACTTCGCAAATCTCAAGTGGGCCTGGAGCAGCTTAAAGAACAGGTTCGCTCTTTGCAGAAGTGCCGCAATTTCTACAAAGCTGTCACAAAGGCCAACAGCCGCGGCATAAACGTTATCGCAGAGATCAAAAAGGCATCGCCGTCGGCCGGGCTTATTCGCGAGGATTTTGACCCTGTGGCCATTGCCCGGACCTACAAAAAATGCGGTGCCGATGCAATCAGCGTTCTTACCGATGAAAAATATTTTCAAGGCCGGCTCGAATACATTAAACAGATAAGCGAGGCGGTGGATTTACCCATCTTGCGAAAGGATTTTATTATCGACCCCTGGCAGGTCTACGAATCCCGTACGGCCGGTGCAGACGCGATACTGTTAATAGCTGATGCGCTCAGGCCGGGCGAGCTGATGGACTTGATGATAATTGCAGCCGAGCTGACGTTAACGGTCCTTCTGGAGGTCCACGAGGCCGATACCCTGCTTGGCGTTCGCAGCCTGATAGGCTTTCCCAAGAAAGGATACAGCGTTCTCGGAATAAATAATCGCAACCTCACCACGATGGAGGTGGATTTGGGAACGACCAGTCGATTGGCCGAACTGTTCGATAATAAAAACGAGCTGGTTGCCGAAAGCGGAATAAAAACACGGGCCGACGTAGAGAAGCTAAAGTCCAAAGGAGTAAGGGCCGTTCTGATTGGCCAGGTGCTCTGTGAAAATATTGATATAGAAGATAAATTTACCGAGCTGTTCGGCTGATAACTAATGAATTATCTTGTTTGATTCTGAGCTTTTTGAATTTTAGCCCAAGTGTCGCGGAGGGATACAGTGCGGTTGAAAACCAGTTTGTCTTCACTGCTGTCGGGGTCAACGCAGAAATAACCCAATCTCTCGAATTGGTATCGACTCCCTGCTTTTGCCTGGCCTAAAGACGGCTCAACACGACACGAAGAGAGTATTTCCAGCGAATTCGGATTCAGATTGGATTTGAAATCCTCATCTTCTGCGACATCATCCGGGTCTTCTTTGATGAACAGATGGTCGTACAATCGCGCTTCAGCCTCGAGCGCATGAGAGGCTGAAACCCAGTGCAGAGTTGATTTGACCTTGCGTCCATCCGGTGCGTCACCGCCCCGTGTCGCAGGGTCGTATGTGCAGTGCAGCTCAATGACTTCGCCGCCGGCATCCTTAACTACATCTGTACAAGTGATAAAATACCCATATCGCAAGCGGACTTCCCGGCCGGGCGCCAGGCGATAGAACTTTTTCGGCGGCTCTTCCATAAAATCTTCCTGTTCAATATAAAGCTCTCGTGAAAAAGGCACTTTCCGTGTGCCGGCGCTTGCATCCTCCGGATTGTTCACGGCCTCAAGCTCTTCGACCTGCTCTTGAGGATAGTTGTCGATGACCACCTTGAGCGGCCTAAGCACACCCATCACGCGGGGCGAGGTTTTGTTCAGGTCCTCTCGCAGGCAATGTTCCAGCAATGCGATATCGACGGTGCTGTTGAACTTGTTTACTCCGATACGTTTGCAGAAGTTTCGGATGGACTCGGGCGTATAGCCGCGACGCCGAAGGCCGCAGATGGTCGGCATCCGCGGGTCGTCCCATCCGCTGACCAGCCCGTCCTGCACCAATTGCTGGAGCTTGCGCTTGCTCATAACCGTGTAGTTTAGATTAAGGCGTGCGAACTCAATCTGTTGGGGATGATAAATGCCCAACTCGTCAAGGAACCAGTCATACAACGGCCGATGGTTCTCAAATTCCAGCGTACAAATCGAGTGGGTAATCTTTTCGATGGAATCTTCAAGCCCGTGGGCCCAGTCGTAAGTCGGATAGATGCACCACTTATCACCGGTACGGTGATGTTCTGCGTGCAGAATGCGGTACATAACAGGGTCTCGCATGTTCAGGTTGGCAGATGCCATGTCAATCTTCGCTCGAAGAACACGGGAACCGGCTTCGAACTCGCCTTCCCG
Source organism: Phycisphaerae bacterium (assembly GCA_029858035.1). Classification (GTDB taxonomy): domain Bacteria; phylum Planctomycetota; class Phycisphaerae; order Sedimentisphaerales; family Anaerobacaceae; genus CS2-K091. Next base: position 5,173 of record JAOUFU010000148.1, on the reverse strand, counting down.
CATCCGCTCAAACAGGTCGAGGTTTTCCTCAACGCTGCGGTCCCGATAGGGGCAATTCTTCCCCGGCTCGGTCAGGGTGCCGCGATACTCTCTCATCTGCTCCGGACCCAGGTCGCACACATACGCTTTGCCTGCCTTGATAAGCTGGACAGCACACTCGTACATTTGCTCGAAATAATCCGACCCAAAGTAAAGCCGCTCCGCCCAGTCGAAACCAAGCCATCTGACATCCTCCATAATCGAGTTTATGTACTCCTGCTCTTCCTTGATTGGATTAGTGTCATCGAAGCGCAGATTGCAAAGCCCGTTAAACTCGGCTGCGATACCGAAATTAAGGCAGATACTCTTGGCGTGTCCGATATGCAAATAGCCGTTCGGCTCAGGCGGGAACCTCGTCACCACCCGGCCGTCCCATTTATTGGTTTTAGTGTCTTCAGCAACAATCGCCCGGATAAAATCGACCCTGGTTGTAGAATCATCTGCATTCATAATTAGTGGTGCCTTTCACAATATTGGCGTTATCGCTATATATTTTAGCACATTATGCTTGTCCGGAACAGGATTGATAGCACATATTTGACAATTCATCTCCTCCAGAGGTACAAAATGGATAAAACAGATACTGATACGTTTGCCACTTACAATCCGCTATCATATCTCTTTTGATTTGAAGGTCCATATACAAACGGCCGATACATGATAAAAGACTTGACAACCGGTATATATTTTTCTTAAAATAACAGAATGTAACGTATTTCGCCTATTGAGCCGGTTACGAAGGTCGCTGAGGCAGCGGCATTCGTAATCTGCTCGCGGGGCTTATACAAAAGATTCCATTTTTCGGTTTTTTGCGAAATAAGTGCTGCAAAAAACAGGACACATTTGAATGAACGAAGAAGCTCAGCAGCAAATCGAGCAGATAATAGGTTACAGGTTTTCCGACCGAAACCTTTTAATCAAGGCATTAACTCATTCCTCGACGGCTGATAATCGTCTTTCGAGTAATGAAAGGCTCGAGTTTCTCGGAGACTCGATTTTAGCCCTGGTCATTTGCCAAACCCTATTCGAGCGATTCCCGGGTTATCTGGAAGGTGATTTAACGAAAATAAAGAGCATGCTTGTTTCTCGTAATACTTGTGCTCAAATCGCCATGGAGCTCGGCCTGCAGGAGTTTCTAAAAGTCGGAAAGGGCCTGGCCTCGGACCGGGCCTTGTCAGGATCTCTGGCTGCCGGCCTGCTGGAGGCCGTTATCGGCGCAATTTATATTGACGGTGGTTTTGGAGCTGCCCGAAGTGTAATCTTGAGAACTTTTGGGCCATCAATTGACCAGGCCGATGCGGAACAGGCTCAGGGTAATTACAAATCACTGTTGCAGCAATACGCCCAGCAGAAGTTAAATACAACTCCTGTTTACGAACTGCTTGATGAAAAAGGACCTGACCACGACAAATGTTTTGAGACCCAGGTTGTTGTCGCAGACCGTCATTTCTCAAGTGCCTGGGGCAGAAGCAAAAAAGAAGCAGAGCAAAAAGCCGCTTTCAATGCCCTTGTCGAATTAGAAGTACTTGAAAACACTTTGCCGGACAATGACGATTGAGGTGCAGGTAAGTCCGAGACGGTCAATAGTGAGCTGCAACAAATTTACCAATCCTGCAATCACCCTGTAATTAACCAAGCAAAAACATGCAAGGTCAATGCAGCTATAATTATGAAAACAATAATTGAGCCGAATAAAATCGACGTCTCTTTCATAAAATTGGCTGCTTTGATTGACGGAAGTTTCGTTGCTTTATAGATGATGGCTATTGCCGCCACTAAAGGCAGCAGCCAAAGCATAGACAGCGGTTTTGGTCCGAAGTTTTCCGGTGTGGTAAAGGTGGCAATTACAAAAACAGTTTCCATCGACATCTTATCCTCTGGTCGGCTCTATGCCGCGTAGATAAGCCAAATAAATAGCGTTGACAATACACAAAAGGTTTAGCAAGCCCGCTGTGCTTGTATATATCTGTCCGATTTCGTTCGGCCAACCGTACACTGGATAAGCACCATCAGCGGTCATGCGCCCCAGAAAAAGCACCATCGGCGAATTCATAACTTGCGCCCCTACAACATACCACGGCGTCGCCCCGAAAAGGTTAATTACACCAATTGAGCCTATATATATACCAACACAGAAAGTCAGCACAATAGTTGCGAATATAATTATTGCCCGTTCTTTTTCTTTCAGCACGAAATGACCCGCGCCGGGCACGAGCCAGGAGAGCAAGCCGACAATCAGCAGGAAAAGGGTTTGTTTTTCTCTCGAAAGAAGTGCCATTATGATGCCTCCTCAGATTCCGGGGGTGCATTGGCATCTGCCGCCTGCTTCTTTTCTCCAATCCGTCTAAAGTTTGTACGTTTTAAAATGTTGGCAGGATTAAAATGTACCGCCGCCAGGCTCTGGAATTCAATATGCTCGTCTTTGAATACCTGTATGGGCTTTATTTGTTCGTATTCTTCCCGTACAACACGTCTGACGCTAATTTCCTTTATACAATAATAGCTCATATCCGGCTTAAATGCCATAAGTATAGGCAAAGCTTCAGCGGTGTTACTATCCGGTGGTACAAGCGAATACAACTGATCTATGAATTGTCTTGCTATTTTGGCCTCACTCACCGAAAACCATCGTTGGGCCTCCTTGACGAATAACGGCGCACCCGGATTACCCTCGCTTAGAACAGCCAACCTTCCAATATTCTCCAGTGAGATTCTCTGCAGGTTCGCCGAACTTTCCATCCTAAAAGGTTCGTCAGTGTCCTTTATCGCGTTTGGGTCCTCGGGCACATTCGGGTCGCTTTCGTCCTGCCCGCCATGCTGTCCATAAAGCTCATTAAACTTCTCAATAGTGCTCTCCCAGCCATCCTTGGCCACCAGGTCGAGAAACTCTCCTGCTTTCTTTTTCGTAACATCCATTGCTGCAAGTCTTTTTAAGTCTTCCGTCACTTTTTCTTTTACCGAATAAACTTCATCGGTTTCCAAATCCTCCCCAGGCCCAAGGTTGGGATCCTCTTGATTTGCCTGCTGGTCCGCTGTCTCAAATTTGAGCGTGTTTACGCTAAAGGTTTGATTTATACTTTCAGGTTCAGTTGCCTTTTCAGCATCTATCACGCGCACAATCGCCGTTATTCGGCCTAATATATCTCTCAACGGTCCTATATTTTCATACATTCTCGGCTTCGATACTGCGAAAGGCCCAAGCTCACTAAGGTCCAGCTCTTCGACCGCAAATACAATCTGAGTCAATCCGATAACGGTATCTCCATAACCCCTCAGAAACAACCTGCCAAGGTAATCATCTAACTGCGTATCAGCCGCACTAAGCAGACCTGTTTTGGCCGTATATACCTTAATGTTGTAGTTTCTGGATAATTGATCGGCAGCAGCCTTATAATCGCCTGCCCGTTTTTTGAGCTGTTCAGCAGTGAGATTCGCCTTGTCTGTATCTATTTCACGCAAACCGGGCTCGGTAAGTGCCTTGGCCTCATCCAGGATACTTTTTGCCTTTGAATTGATTTTATTTTGCAGCAGGTTATCTGAAATGATACTTGCCACCTCGGCATAACCTTTAACTCGTTCAGTTCGCGGCGAATTCGGGTCGTTTGGGTCCGAAAGCACCTCTTCTGTGAATTGCGATCTGTTTCTCCGGTAGAATTCTTCTGCTTCTTCCTGTGTTGGTGGTTTCACTATCTTGGAAACATCATCGAGCCGACAGGTAATGTATTCAAGTTGAACTCTGTCGAGAATCTTATATCCAAAGCCATAAGGATTTTCCTCGCTGACAGTACCGGCAAAGTAGTGTTTGTACTTGTTAAAATGCTCAGTGATTATTTCCTGATTTGGTTCACTTTGAGTTTCGGCAAAAACAGCAGAATCAAATTTCACAAAGTTAACATCAATTGTTTCCCTCTCCCGGCTTACTGATTGCATTATCTGCGAGTTGGTAATATCTTCGCCTGAGCAGCTCATCTTCGCGTATTCCCATATCGACAGCAATTTCCCGAACGTTGTCAGTATCTTTTCCTCCGGGATACCCCCCCGCTTTACCACTCCCCCGACTATCTGCGAATATGTCGCCCCGTTAAACTGTTGTATTTTTGGGTATGCATTTACCAAAAGTCTGCGTGCATCCTCGTTTGATACCCTCATCCCCGCGAGTTGTGCTTCCTTTAACAAACAATACCAGTATATCTCGCTTGGCACGGTGGGTTTGTACATATCACTGATTTGCTTATCACTTATTCTATAATCGTTCGTTCTTATTGTCTGTTTTAAATAATTGATTAATCCCGGTGAAGTTCTACGCTCGCTAAACAAAAGTTCGCCCATCAGAAGAGCCCGGAAATCCGGAGTATTAAATAATGGAACACCAATGTTTCTTAGCAGCTCGCCGGCCCCCGCTAACTGCAGGATTCTTAAATCTTCGCGGGCCAGCATTATGTCATTGTTCGTTATTTTCCTGTTATCTCCAAAGTATGCCGCTGTTTTTTGCAGCCCTCTGCTTCTCCTGCTGATGAACTGCAGGTAAGTACCAAGCCCCATAAAGGAAGCCAGTGTGCCAATGGCAACGATAGCCATCGCTTTGGACTTATTTTTGCGAAACCATTTCACCAAATTCATATTTGTGCTCCGTGTTCACTTATCGAGATTCAAAAGCCCAGATTATATGCAACATTCCGCGCTTTGCAAGAAAAATAGCAGGTTTGTCTAAAACCGGGATTTACAATACAGCCAATAAAATATACGATACAGGCAATATGAAACGATATAAATCCCGTTAGAGCTGGGCCGGCAGCTTTTTGACGGGGCAAAAAACGAGAATTTGGTTCCCGCAAAGCGGGGTCTTTCTAACTGGGTGAACACAGACTATGAACGAAGAAAAGGCCAATTACCCAAAGTCAGCCAGGGCCTTCAGCAATGCCGTAAATTTTCTGCCGGGCGGTGTCAACTCGCCGGTAAGAGCTTTTGGAGGTGTGGATATCGGTCCGATTTTCATCGATCGAGCGGCCGGCTCAAAAATCTACGATATCGACGGAAATGAATATGTCGATTACGTTTGCTCCTGGGGGCCTATGATTCTTGGACACGCCCATCCGAAGATGTTGGAAGCCGTTCAAGCCGCAGTGAAAAAAGG
>JAOUFU010000685.1 GCA_029858035.1 Phycisphaerae bacterium | reverse complement strand
CCTTTACGTGACACAATAAGCTACTTTCAAATCAAAAAACATCTCGAACGATTAAAACCTGACATTGTTCATACACATTCAGCCAAGGCCGGAATACTGGGAAGGTTTGCTGCTCATAGCTTAAAAGGAAAATGGTCAGAAAATGTACCGGCAATTGTCCACACAATACACGGCCTGGCTTTTCACCCTTATCAAAGCAAGTGGCTGAATAGTTTTTATATTGCTGTAGAAAAATCCGCTGCAAAGCGAACAGATTCTTTTATAAGCGTTGCCGATGCAATGACTGAACAGGCACTCGCCGCGGGCATTGGCCAAACCGAGCAGTTCATTACCGCTTATTCGGCCATTGAGGAAGATGGTTTTCTAAAGCCGATCCCGGAAGAAGAAAGAAAATCCTTTCGTTTGAAATACGGAATCCCGGAAGATGCAGTTGTACTGGTAACAATTGCCCGGCTGTTTATGCTCAAGGGACACAAATACATTATTGAATCGGCCAAGCAGCTCTCGAAGCGATTTGGCAATGCGGTCTGGCTGTTTGTCGGAGATGGAAACCTCGCCAACCGCTTCAAAAGACAGGTTCACCGATTGGGATTAGCTGAAAAAATCAAATTCACCGGCCTTTTGCCGCCGGCTCATATCCCGCTTGCGATACAGTCATCGGATATTCTTGTGCACTGCTCGCTTAGAGAAGGCCTTGCCCGTACACTGCCACAGGCGATGCTCTGCGGAAAACCTGCGATTTCCTTCGATATAGATGGAGCTAAAGAGGTAGTGAACGAAAATACAGGATTTCTTGTTGAGCCGAGGAACGTCGAGCAATTAACAAGTGCTTGTGCTGAATTGATAGAACACAAGCAGTTAAGAGACAAACTCGGCTGTGCAGGTAGAGATTTTGTAAAAGAAAAATTCGCACCTGAAACAATGATGGATGCCATTGAATCGGTGTACAAAAAACTTACTACGAACAATGAGCTATGAACTGAGGTTTGGATATGAAAAGTTACAGGAAAGAGTTGTGGTTTGATACAAGGAGCAGGCGTGAGTTTATCAATATTACGCCTCAGGTTGAAGAATGTCTGAAAGAGAGCGGCATCAGGGAAGGCATTGTTCTCTGCAATGCTATGCACATTACCGCCAGTGTCTTTATCAACGATGACGAGTCCGGCCTGCATAACGACTTTGAGGTTTGGCTGGAAAAATTAGCGCCCGAAAAGCCATATTCACAGTACCGGCATAATGGCTTTGAGGACAACGCCGATGCCCATTTGAAGCGCAGCGTAATGGGCAGAGAGGTGGTCGTGGCCGTTACCGAGGGTAAGCTTGATTTCGGTCCCTGGGAGCGGATATTTTACGGCGAATTCGACGGCAAGAGGCGAAAGAGGGTTCTGGTGAAAATCATCGGTGAGTGAGTTGGCGACTTGATGGAATTGATATTTTTCTTGGCAAAGGTTGTTGGAATATCGCTTTCGGGTGTGATGGCGCCGGGGCCGGTTACGGCTGCAGCTATTGCAATGGGAGCACGCAATCGCTTTGCCGGTGTGCTTATGGCAATAGGGCACGGCATTGTCGAGTTTCCGCTGATAATTCTGATTACATTGGGAATGGATACGATACTTAAATCCACCACTACCAAAATTGTGATTGGATTTGCAGGCGGCGTGTTTCTGTTGTTTATGGCAATTCAGATGATAAGAAGTTTAAGCCGAACGCAAGACCAGGAAGTTAAAGTGACCAGGAGTAGCCCCGTGGTAGCCGGCATAATACTCTCAGTGGGCAATCCGTTTTTTTTAATTTGGTGGGCCAGCGTGGGATTAAATCTTGCGATTACTGCGGCCGGCTTTGGGATATGGGCTTTTGCGTTGTTCGCGATTGTGCACTGGTTGTGTGACCTTATTTGGCTTAGCCTTCTGTCGTGGGCGAGTTTCAAAGGCTCAGTGTTGCTTGGCCCTCGGAATCAACGTATTGTTCTGCTGATTTGCTCGCTGGCGCTGTTTGGCTTCGGCCTGTTCTTCATCTATAATGCCGCAGATACCATTATCAAACTACTATAAGAAAATACTCTTAGCTTATTTTTTTACAAAAGAAATTCATGTGGGGAATTTTCAATTCACAAAATAGTCTGGCGCGTACCTAAGAGCACATAAGCCATTGAAGCGTTGCTAAATCCTCAAAGACACTGTGAGTTTAGGTTTCATTGTCTCGTTCTGCAACGTTGTCAAAGGTTGATGGCGTTTGTAAGTCACCAAGAATTTCTTTTAGACTGTGCCGGG
>JAOUFU010000684.1 GCA_029858035.1 Phycisphaerae bacterium | reverse complement strand
CGGCAGTTGGATGCTCCAGTTGATACTCAGATTCACGACCGAAGTATTTAGCCATATTCAAAATGTCGGGCACTGATTTATGTCTCTGCTCATCGAAAAACTGCTCGGTTTTGTAATGGTGTTGACAAGGATTTCAGCCTTTTTTTTGGTGCTGCCTGTTTTTGGATCGAAAAGTATTCCGGTTCGGATCAAAGTCGGCCTCACCGTTCTGCTGGCGGTTTTCTTTTCCGTAATAACACCTCTGGCAATAGAATCCAGGCAGGTTTCTGTACTAAAGGCGATATTGCTGATAGCCAACGAGGCAACCTACGGCTTGGCCCTGGGCTTAATCGCTGCCATTGTTTTTTCCGCCGTCAAGCTCAGCGGGCGGATTATCGAACGGGAGATGGGTTTAGCTATGGCCGAGATTCTGGACCCGCTGACCGGTGAAAGCACGCAGCCGCTGGGTAGCTTGTTGGAAATGATATTTTTAATCCTGTTTCTAAGCGCCAACGGCCACCACATGCTCTTGCTGATTATCTCGAAAAGTTACGAGGCGTTTCCGGCCGGAAGCATCCCGACGGTTCCGGTTTTGGCCGGCGGAGTTGTAAAAGCCGGCTCGGCAATGCTGATTGCCGGCCTGAAAATGTCGGCGCCAATCCTGGCCGCGTTCCTGCTCTTGATGGTCGTGTTGGCTGTCCTGGCCCGCATAGTGCCGGAGATGAACATTCTATTCATCAGTCTGCCGCTGCGTGTGGGACTGGGCCTGTTAATGGTGATGATTTTTTTCCCGTTTATTAACGGATTCATTGCTGAGTTCGCCGATTGGATGGGTAAACTGCTGCCTTATTGAAATTCGTCGTGCGTTGTGCGTATCACAGCAGCGCAATACGATATATTTATCCGCCTCTGGCGGACGCAATACGAGATTATAGATTATGCCGGAAAAGCCAGCCGCCGAAAGGACCGAACAGCCAACACCGAAAAAGCTGGAGAGAGCCAGGAAGAAAGGCCAGGTCCCCCAAAGCCAGGAATTGACCTCGATGGTGACACTTCTGGCGCTGATAATGATACTAACTTTAATGGCTCCGAGTCTGCTGAAATGGTTTATCACGCAGGTCAGGACAGGTATGTCGTGTGAAACCGCTGCCTTCGCTGACAGCATCTCATTTTGGAATTTTACAAAAGCAAAAATTGTCGACTCGCTTCTTATCGTCTGCCCGATTCTTGCTGCACTTTTTGCGGGCTCCGTCCTGGCTTGTGCTGCTATCGGCGGCCTCAATTTCGCGCCGGAAGCTATTACCCTGAAATTCAGTCAGCTAAATCCCGTAACGGGATTTGCAAAGCTCATTAACGCCCGCTCTATGGTAAAACTCCTGGCGTCCATATTCAAATTGCTTTTTGTCTCGTTCATCGTCTGGTTCTATCTTAAAAGCAGGCTCGATATGCTTGCCGGCCTTCGATGGGCCTGGTCCGCACAGATACTTGTAGCTATCGCCAGGATTACACTCGGTCTTTTGATACGTGTCGGTATTGCGCTGCTGGTTATAGGCGTTGCCGATGCCTTGTACCAAAAATGGAAATACATCCAGGACCTTAAAATGACCCGGCAGGAGGTAAAACGGGAGCGCAAAGATATAGATGGCTCGCCGGAAGTCAGAAGCCGGATGCGGAGGCTCCAGATCGAGATGTCCAGGACGCGTATGCTCCAGGAAGTTCCAAAGGCTTCTGTCGTCCTCGTAAATCCGACACACGTCGCCGTCGCCCTGCGTTACGATGCCAAAACAATGGATGCGCCCGTCATGGTCGCCAAGGGAGCGGACCTTATGGCGGAAAAAATAAGGGAAGTCGCACGCGCTTACGGCGTACCCATCATAAGAAAACCGGAGCTAACAAGAACAATATTTTCAACAGTAAAACTCGGCGGCCTTATCCCGCAGACTTTATACGTCGCCGTGGCAGAGGTCCTGGCCATGATCCATCGCCTCCGCCATAAGAAAAAATAATACGTTGGGGATTTCATTCCTACCTGCGGCAATATCATCTGTAATTCCCGCGAAAGCCGAATCCAGCTTCTCTTATATGGCATTATGCGCAGTTCTTTCAGCAATTTCTAACTTGAATTGGTATAAAAGAGTAAAAACGCCCATCCACGGCTAATAACGCTTCTTTTACCCAAAATTCCGGCCAAACCAAAAAATCGTTGAATTTTTTTTAAAATTCCCCCTTTTTTTTGTTTACCCAATGCCAAAACATCTGTAGTTTCTTAAAATAATAGGATTATTGCGAGAGC
>JAOUFU010000147.1 GCA_029858035.1 Phycisphaerae bacterium | reverse complement strand
TACAAACTTAAGACCGGCCTGACTTCCAAGCTCAACGATATGGGCGAAAGTCACGTAGCTGCCTCTGATTTTCTTACCGAGCAGCTTACGCCGGTAAAATCTCAAACAGCTTTTATTATAAAAGCTCATAGCAACATACTTTGTTGAAATCCGTGCCAGCTCTTTTAAGGCTGTCAACCTGATGTGGTCATCTTCCATATGATGGAAAAGTCGCATACAGAAACACAATTCCGCAGAATCAGCAGACAGCGGCAGATTTGAAATATCCGCCCTGACAAACTCGACATTTTTGGCATCTCCGATTTTTTCCTTTGCCACCGCAAGCATATTCTCCGAATAATCAATCATTGTCAGCTTCTTCGCATTAGAAAATATATCAAAAAACCTTCCGTCGCCACATGGGATATCAACTATATGCACACTATTGCCAAGCATTTCTACAACCTGCAAAGCAAAGGCTTTCTCAAGTCTGTCAAGTCGGCGCATCCTATAGCTGCGGGTAAATCTTTTCTTTTCGTAGTTTTTAGCTTTGTCGACGGTAACCTTTTCGCTCGTCACAGTGTTTTTTAGAATATCAGTTTTTTCAGCCACCGGATTTCTCTCACTACAATCACATTATTCTCAGTTTCAAAAACTACAGGAAAAACACATCCCACCTGATTATCTGTAAATATAGTTCATCAATTCGAATACAACGTATCATAGTACTGATGATAGCCGCCGGAGATAACATTGGCAAGCCATTTTTGATTGTTCAGATTTGGAAAAAACAATGCATGAAGCACGAAAGGATTCTCTAAGGGCCAAAGGCGGAGAAGTCTGGACAATGTAAGATATTTTGGTAATATTTGATTCGGGAAGGAGCGAATTGTGTTGTATGGGCTTTTATTTGTGAAGTCTCGGCTAAGGCAGGAGATTGGCTGTTGGAAAAAGTAGTATTTGTGGAAACATGGCAGAAGTTCTTTGCCAAATTTGGCTTAGAGTCATTTGATGATTTTTTTTGACTATTCTCAAGGTCAAACCATAAACAAGAACACCAGGCGCAACGTGAGCGAACTGGCTTTCGGTGAGGGTGATAACCGTAAAGTATTTTTCCGCAAGCGCTTTTTCTCACCACACCTCAAGGACATGATTTTTGCCTGGCGAAGCTTCGGTAGACTTACTTCACAGGCGGCCCTCGAATGGCACAATGCCAATATGCTGCTTCAAAACGGTATAGAGACCTACAGGCCCATCTGTTATGGTGCGCAAACAAAATTTAGTCTGGAAAGAAAGTCGTTTTTTATCACCGAAAAGCTGCCCGGCATGGCGCTTACTGATTTTGTGTCTAAGAAGTGGGCAAAATTGAGCCAACAGCAAAAAGAAAAAATAATCGTCTCACTTGGAAAACTGGTCCGCAAGATACACGAGGCCCGAATCTCTCTGCCGGATTTGTATCTCTGGCATGTATTCATAAAAGAAAACCTCAATTCAGAGCAGTATGACCTCGCCGTCATTGATCTGCACCGCATGGGACACAATATAAGGAATCGAAACCAGTTGCTGAAGAATCTGGGAAGATTAGACCACAGCATGCTGGACAAGTACTTCGACGAGAGGTTAAGAAAGCTGCTCATCGAATCCTATGCGGGGGACAACCGGCCCAGGGAAATCACCAATCTCATCCGGCAGGTAAAAAAGTGTTCCAGTGCCGTATCAGCCAAAAGGAGGGCAAAGCTCTATTAAACGTATGGAAGTATTCTGCCGATTCACTTCATCAGCTTGATGGGTTCATCTTAAATCTTAATAGAGAATAGAGTCTATCACAAAACCTCTTGAAATTTTCTATGCTTATTGGTGTCTTATGCAAAATTCGGCATGGATAAGAATTCTTTCCCCTCATTCAGCGATTTCCATACATCGATTCATAATACTTTTGATACTCGCCGGAGACAACATTTGCAAGCCATTCCTGGTTTTGCACGTACCAGTCTATAGTTTTTTCAATGCCCTGCTCAAAGCTGACAGACGGTCGCCAGTTAAGGTCGCTGATTATCTTTTCCGCATCGATGGCGTATCGCCTATCGTGTCCCGGCCTATCGGTGACATGCTTAATCAGCGATTTTGGTTTGCCCAGCCGCTCAAGTATCAGGTCAATGACTTGCAGATTTGCTTTTTCATTACAGCCGCCTATGTTATAAGTTTGGCCGGGCGGCGCTTTCTGCAAAACCTGCCATATAGCTGTGCAATGGTCGTATACATACAGCCAATCCCGCACGTATAGGCCGTCGCCATAAACAGGTAATTCCTTATCATTTAGAGCATTGTTAATCATCAGCGGGATTAACTTTTCAGGAAACTGATAAGGGCCATAATTGTTTGAACATCGTGTGATATTGTACTTTACGCCCCATGTATGGCCGAATGCCGCCACCAGTTGGTCTGCGGCGGCCTTACTGGCTGAATAAGGCGAATTGGGACTGAGCGGGCTTTCTTCGGTGAACTTACCCTCCGGACCGAGCGAACCGTACACCTCATCCGTTGAGATTTGAATGAAACGCTCCAACTTTTTATCACGAGCCACTTCCAGTAACGTTAATGTGCCGGTAACATTTGTTTCGATGAAAATCTTCGGTTCGCTAATTGAACGGTCTACATGGCTCTCGGCAGCGAAATTAATAATCGTATCTATCCCATACTCGTCGACGATTTTTTCTATCAGAAAGCCATCACAAATGTCGCCTTTGATAAATTTGTGGTTGGTATTATCCAGAAAACCGGCGATATTCTCAAGATTACCGGCGTATGTAAGCTTATCGAGATCGGCGATGAAACAATCCGGATGCTCCGAAAGTACCATCCGAACAAAATTGCTTCCAATAAATCCCGCACCACCCGTAACCAAAAGTTTTTTCATAACTTCCTCAAAAAATGTTCTAACGGTACCTGCCAGGGTTCAATTTGCTCATTTAGCAGCGCCTTAATCCTACTGCAATCGAAACGGCTGTTTAAGGGCCTTTCCGCGGCACTGACGAAATCACCGGTTTTGCACGGCAACAGGTTAACATCCATGGAGAGCTTGTCAAATATAAACTTTGCCATTTCGTATCGGCTCACATAGCCGGTACTTGCAAAATGAAATATACCCTCCGGCTTCTTTGGGAAAAGTTTGTAAATTACTTCGCCGACTTCGGTTGTAGCTGTTGGCGAACCTATCTGGTCGTCCACAACCTTCACGGTTTTTTCCTTTTTTGCACGTTGGATCATCTTTGTAACAAAATTGTTACCATGCAAACCATAGGTCCATTCGACACGCAGTATACAATGCCTGCAGCCGCTTTCGCCGAGAAGCTGCTCCCCTGCCAGCTTGGTTTTTCCATACTTGTTAACAGGATTCGGAAGATCAGTTTCGACATAGGGTCTATTCAACCGGCCATCGAAAACAAAATCGGTACTAATATGCAAAAGCCACTTGTCCGCATCTTTCGCGATAACACCAAGCCGCCCTACCGCCTCAGCGTTTATCTGATAAGCCAGCTCGGCCTCGCTTTCGGCGCCATCGACATTTGTATAAGCTGCGCAGTTTACGATTATGTCCGCAGTATCGATAGTTTGTTTTAGCTGTTGGGAATTTCTTATGTCAAATTCCGGCAAGTCGAATACCTTAACATCAAAGCCGTGCCGTTTGCAGGTAGCAGCCAGGTCGGTGCCGAGCATTCCCATGCCGCCCAAAATGGCAATCCTTGTATTATTAGCTACCATCAGAGCCTCTGGAAATGCGGTAATTTATCAGGTGGAAGGTCTTTAAGTCTGGGATAGTTTGCATCCTTGGTCGATAAGACGGGTTGCCTTGTAGGCCAGTCGATGTTAAGGTCGGGATCATTGAAGATGATGCCGCTTTCAGTTGTCGGATTATAGAAATCAGTGCACTTATATGAAAATACTGCTGTCTCACTTGTAACACAATACCCATGAGCAAAACCGGGTGGAATATACATCTGCCTGTGGTTCGAATCGGAAAGTACTTCGCTGATCCAATGACCAAAAGTAGGAGAACCCACGCGAATATCTACAACAACATCCACAACCCGGCCTGATAAAACCTGAACCAATTTACCTTGTGATTGAGGGTATTGAAAATGTAAGCCGCGTAAAACACCTTTCCTGGAAAATGAGACATTGTCCTGGACAAAGTGGCCCTTGATACCTGCGTTCTCGTAGCGCGTGCTGTTCCAGGTCTCTAAAAAGAATCCTCTCTCGTCAGAGAACACATCCGGCTCCAATACGAGTACTCCCGGCAGTTTCGTCTCTTTAACATTCATTTTATTCTGATATCTCTACTAATATCTCTTCTGTCATTTTGGGGGTTTCTTTACTACCAATTCATTGGCTCTATCGAGTGATTCGAATGTTCCGGCATCCGTCCACCAACCTTCGAGTATGTCATAAGCCAACTGGTTTTTAGCAATATAGGCATTGTTAACGTCGGTGATTTCAAGCTCCCCACGACCAGAAGGTTTGAGATCTCGTATAATATCAAAGACTGAGGCATCATAAAAATATATTCCGATTATTGCATAATCTGACTTTGGTTTTTTCGGTTTTTCTTCGATACCAATAATCTTGTCATCGGATAGCAGCGCAACTCCAAAACGCTGAGGCGTTGGCACCTTTTTGAGCAGTACCCTTGCGCCTGTTTTCTGTGAGATGAACCTATCGGCATAGTCTTTCAGATTGTCTTCAAAAACATTATCACCAAGGATGACTACTACAGGTTGCCGTTGAGCGAAATTCTCAGCCAGACCCAACGCCTGTGCAATTCCGCCTGCCTCATCCTGAACTTTGTACGTGAAATGACAGCCGAACTGCTTTCCGGAGCCGAGCAGGCTAACTACATCACCCATGTGCTCGATGCCGGTTACAATCAGGATTTCCCGGATGCCAATTGAGGTGAGTTTCTCAATTGGGTAATAAATCATAGGTTTCTGGCCTATGGGCAGCAAATGTTTATTTGTGACTTTAGTCAACGGCAGAAGCCGCGATCCTGTCCCGCCGGCAAGGACAATACCCCTTAAATCCATATTCATCTCCTACGTTTGGTTCAATGGTAACTGGTTAAATGATTAAATAATTACCAATTACCCTTCTATTTACTCAAAACTGCTTCAGGAATCGCAGGTCATTTTCAAAAAGGAGTCGAATATCCGTAATGGAGTACTTTCGCATAGCAAGCCGTTCTATCCCGAAACCGAATGCCCAGCCGGTATATTTTTCACTGTCTATTCCAACGGCGTCAAAAACATTCGGGTCAACCATACCGCAGCCGCCCATCTCAACCCAGTTTTCTTTTCCACTTTTATCTGCTAACAACAAATCTACTTCGGCGCTTGGTTCGGTGAATGGGAAGAAGCTCGGTCGAAATCGCCATTTTGTATCCGAGCCAAAAAACGCGTGGATAAACTGCTCAATAGTAGTTTTCATATCCACCATACTAACGCCCTCGTCTACAACGAGAGCTTCGAGCTGGTGGAACATATACATATGTGTAGCATCGACGGTATCCGGTCTATAGACCCGGCCAGGTGCGACGATTCGAATGGGCGGCCTGGTGGTCTCCATAACGCGAATCTGGACAGGGGAAGTATGGCTGCGCAAAAGCGCGTTGTCGCCGACATAAAAACAGTCAAATGGGTCTCTTGCCGGGTGGTCCGCGTTAATATTCAATGCCTCAAAATTGTGCCACTCGTCTTCAACTACCGGGCCATAGGCCACGGCAAAACCCATTCGGCCAAAAATTTCGAGCAGCTCACTTAAGGTTTGCATAATCACGTGAGTTTTGCCGATGTTGACGGGTATTCCCGGCAGAGTAACGTCTATCAACTCGTCCGTATGCTCCTGTGATTGCTGCAGAGTCTCTTTTAGCCGCTCAAACGCTTCGGAAACCTCATTTTTGATTCTGTTTGCAAGCTGGCCTGCCTTGGGTTTTTGTTCAGGGGCAAGCTTTCCTATCCGGCTGAGCATCTGTATGATTTGGCCTTTTCGACCCAGGTATTTTATGCGGTAATCTTCCAGGGCCGTCGGGTCGGTGACTCCTTCCAGCTCAGCAAGCGCATCTTTACCGATTTTTTCGAATTGCTCAAGCATCTGGTGTATATGTATACCGTGATTCGAGTCAGGGTCACAGGTCAGGATTTTTGCATTCCCGCAGCCTCAACGACAGCATCAAAACACTTTGGGTCATCAACGGCTATTTCGCTGAGCATTTTTCGGTTCAATCCAATGTTGGCTTTTTTACAGCCGTTGATAAACTCGCCGTATCTTATGTCTCGCTGCCGACAGGCCGCACTGAGGCGTATAATCCAGAGGCCCCGGAAGTCGCGTTTTCTTCGTTTTCTGTCAACGCGAGCGTTGACGGCAGCACGCATAGTTGCTTCTTTTGCCGAGCGATACAGGCGACCCCTGGAGGCGCGATATCCTTTAACGGCTTTGAAGATTCGTTTCTTTGCCTGATGTCTTGCTGCGCCTTTTCTAACTCTTGGCATATTTGCTGACCTGCTTTCCCCTATTGTTAAAAGGGTTTCATATTTTAATATTTATTTGCAGAGTTTTGTCCTGATTAATTTACCGGGCGCACCGGTCACGAGAGCAGAACTGCCTATGCGCCTTCTTCGTTTAGGGTTTTTAGTGCTCATAAGGTGTCCGCCGCCGGAACGCCTGTATTTGACCTTGCCGGAAGCGGTGATTTTGACTCTTTTGCTTAAACCCTTATGGGTCTTCTGTTTCGGCATATAGCTAATTCCTTCAAATAACCTATATAAGACTACGGGGAAATATAAAGCGGGTACTTTACGCGATTTTGAGCCGCTGGTCAATACCAAAACGCCAAATTGCGAAAAAATTATGTCGGCAGCCAATGGAACTTGTACAACGGCGGTGCAGATTGCGCAGTTAAACATGGTTGAAAGCTGAAGTTGGCACGCTACGGGGGCGTCTTCGGCCCGGCACGGGCGCGTCTTCGAGTTTGAATTATCGCAACACAAAACACATGTTTTGTTCCTGTGGAAATGGCTGTTCTGAGGATTACGCAGATTAACATGATTGAGAAATGAAATTTTTTAAATTTTAAAAAATGGGGGGAAATCGCGGTTTTTTTTGGTTCTTCTCTTGGGGGTGTTTGTTTTTGGTCTATAAATAGATGTTGATTGGCAGCATGGGTGGTTTGGGTAAAAGGGGCAAGAAAAAAATGGTGCTAAAACGTGCAGAAATATAGCGGAAAGTTGACAAAAGTAGTCAAAAAGCGCGCACTTTTTGTGCAAAATGTTGCAGAAATTTGACATTTTTGTATTTTAACATTTTGTTAAACTGCGCAAGATAGGAAAGCACTGCGCAGGGTTCATAGTTCGTTGTTTGTTTAACCGCGGAGAACACTGAGAGCGCAGAGAAAAAGAAATATTGCCACGAAAAGGCACAAGGGCACAAGAGCATAAGGGGGGAGAGATAGTTTTGAGTTTTAAGTGTTTAGTTTTGAGTTGTGATTTAGATTGTGCACACGGCGGAGGATTTTTGACCCCCAGCAGAGATGGGGGCTGCTATGAGGCCAGCCGGGGATGGCTATAAAGTGAGAAGATAAATTTTGTTTGTTGCGAATTGCGGATTTGAGCAAGGCAAGTCATAGATAAGGTGAAAATATGGCAGATACAACAACATTATTAAAGCAAATAGAAATTACGATTGATTCTTTGGAATTGCATAAACAGGTGGCTATTGAATGTGTAGAAATGCCTCCTACCGATGTAAAATTTCTTAATGATGCTAAAGAATTATGTGATTCTGCTCTTGAAGTCATAAAGCGTAAGGCTGAGTTACCTGAAAATTACATCACTAACATAAATCAACATATTAACAATATATATAACCACTTGCCTTTCAAAAAGCATCAAAATATAGATGCAGTCTTTAAGCGATATCCTCAAGATGATCGTACAGAGCAGTTGAAACCGGTATTTGACGAATTGCCAAAAAAATTGAAACAGTTTGTAGATGCATTTAAATTTAATTTAGATGTCTTTGTTCAACACGATTTTTTTGAAAACAATATTGTATTAATCGGCGCTAATGGTAGCGGCAAGACAATTTTGGCTAATCAATTAAAGAAAACATTTAATCCAAATAATGCAATTATTATCTCAGCACAAAGAGTTTTGAAGGCCTCTAAGTACAGTTCTATTACCAGTGTTTCGGAGACGGAAAAACATCTTAAGCAGTTGATGGCTAGGAGTAAAACATATAAAACCCTTGATGATTATGGTCATATGCAAAATGAATTTGATACGGTTTTGCAAAACTTGGTAGCGGATAATATTGCAGTGGGATTGGAGTATTCCCACTCTAGTAAAGAAAATATTCCTCAAACGCCAGCACCTAAAACAAATCTTGATAAGGCTATAGAAATATGGAATTCACTAATGAGTCATAGAGAAATATCATTTGATGATGACCATATAAACATAGTTCCAAAAACAAAAGAGGGGCTGTCATATGATCTTGTCGAAATGAGTGAAGGTGAAAAAGTGATGCTTTATCTAATCGCTCATGTTTTGCAAGCCCCTGAAAATGGTTTTATTATTGTTGATGAGCCTGAAATATACTTACATAGATCAATATTAAGAAAATTATGGGATAAGCTCGAAACAAAACGCAATGACTGTATTTTTGTTTACTTAACACATGACGTAGGATTCGCAACAAGCAGAGACACCGCCCAAAAAGTTTGGATGAGATCGTACATACCTCCAAATAGTTGGGAGTTTGAATCCATTGACAAAAGTGAATTGCCTGAAGAATTACTACTTGAACTTCTTGGTAGTCAGAAAAAAATTCTTTTTTGTGAAGGCATAATCGGAGGAGATGAATTAATATACAATATACTTTTCCCAAACTTTACAATTATGGCAGTAGGTAGCTGTATAAATGTCATAGATTATGTAAGAGCTTTTAATAAAATACCGGAGCGTCTTTCTAATGCTTTTGGGATTATAGATGCTGATTTTAGAAAGAAAGAAGAGTTGAAACAGTTAGAACAAGACAAAATTTTTAGTCTCGATGTGGCAGAAATAGAAAACTTATTGTTAGACGAAGATTTTTTAAAAATTTGTGCTAATCAGCTCCTTTGTAATGATGGTGAAGTTGAAAAAATTATGAGTCTTGTACTAAATAAATTTAGTCAGGATGTGGAAATGCAAGTATCACACTTTGTCAGTGCTAAGATTAACCATATCTTTCATAATTCTCATGTTCGTAAAGGTAATGACATTACTGAGGTGAACGAGGAATATGACAATTTTAAGGAACAAATTAACATTCAGAAATGGTATCAGGATAGGAAACAGTTGATCGAAACAATTGTTATAGATAAAGATTATACAAAAGTG
>JAOUFU010000146.1 GCA_029858035.1 Phycisphaerae bacterium | reverse complement strand
ATCAGGATACCCAGCAGCACTCCGACAGAACTTCGAGCAGGCAAAACGCCGGCCATCAAAGGAACTACCAGAATTCCCATGCCGGGAATTCCGGTCTTCGTAATCCCCACCATAGTCGCACATAATACCACCACAATCCAGCCGACCGGGTCCAGATCCAACATAGGCTATTCTTTCTTTATTGAAGTTTCCTCATTGTCAGCTCAATTCTGCAATTTCGCCAATCTATCGGTTTTAGGCCCTTTTTGCAATAGTTTGCCTTGTTTTGTCCCATAAGTAGACTTTTGTACTATGACTGCTATAATACTGCTGTAATGTGAGCGTATTATCAGGTGAATTTAGTGGGAAAATTGTAAATGCCGATAGACCTGAATCTACCCAAAAAGAGCGGCCTGTTTATAGCCGGCACTGGAGCCGGCGTGGGCAAAACATTAATAGCAGGCGCCATCGCAAAAATCTTAACTGATAACGGCAAAAAAGTCGGTGTATTCAAACCCATTGCCACAGGATGTAACCGCCACTGGGAAGGTCTTACCAGTTGTGATACTGTGTTCCTGGCTAACTGTGCAAACAGCGACCTGTCCCTTTCCACAATTACTCCCGTCGGCTATATTACCCCGGCAGCGCCTATTGTAGGTGCTGCTCAGGAAAGAAATCCGATAGATTTCAACAGCATAGCAGCCGCCTATAAAGAGATATGCCAAAATTCCGACATAGTGATTGTCGAAGGAATCGGCGGTGTGCGCATGCCTTTGACGGTGGAATTTGACCTGCTGGATTTGGCGGTAGAATTCTCTCTGCCTGTGGTGATAATCAGTCGCCTTGGCCCGGGGACGATAAACCATACACTTATGACGATTGACTGCATCCGCGCAGCAAAGTTGAAAATCGCCGGTATTGTCCTCAATGGTTACAACGCTCTCGAAGAAACAGTTGCCGAGGAGACTGCCGGGCCGGTGATAGCCCAATGCAGCGGTGTAAATGTCCTTTGTACAGTGCCTTTCGATGAAACCGTGGATATCGAGTCACAAAATACGGGAGAAGTGATTGTTCCATCTTTGATGAGCTGCGACTGGTCAGAATTAGCCCGGATATAACTTGTGAAAAGTCCGCCTACGGTCTTGTGCCAACAAGTTCTTATTCAACCAGTTTCGGATCAGCTTTTTTGATTCTCAGATATTCATTCCTTTTAATACTACACATGACACCATTCATGATAGGAAACATAAGGAAGAGCCACGCTGTTATAGCTACGAGCGCAACGGTACCTTCGTGGGTTTGAAAGTGCTGCAGGAACTGTAGTCCGTTTTCACCGCTAAGGAGACTGACGCCATCAATGGCCCAGGGAACCTGCAATCCAACGGCCAGCCCGCCGCATGCTATCATCCCAAAAGCGCCTTGTCCCACTGCTGCCAAACCCACGGCCGCACCGAGCGGAGCCAGTGAAATACCTCCTAATGAAAGTAACCCGGCTATGGCCAAAGCCCCGAAGGCAAGAGCGCCCAAGGCAATATTACCGAAGGCAAACAAGCCGACCGCAACATTGCCGAACGCAATTATTCCGACCGCTCTTGGTCCTATGGCGACAAATCCGCGAGCGGTGCCCTCTGTGCGAACATCCAGCAATGCAAAGCCCTTCCTTAGACCATAGCCGACGGTTCTCGCTGTGCCGTGGTCTTCGATGGCGCCGAACACGGCGTCTTCACGCGGCACGCCCCGGGCTGCAAGGTCGGCTGTCTTTTGACGCAAATGGTCTTCAAGCTCAGCTCGGATTTTTACCGACTCTTTTTCCTTTCGATTGGCGTAGAGAATAACCTGATCAAGATATTTTTGTAATGCCCGGCTCATATAGTAGCTCCTTTTACCTGAGGTTGGGGTAGAAGGTTCTCTGCAGAACCCAGGACTTTTCCCATCGCGGCCGAGAGCATCTGCCACTGACGGCGGTTTGTGGCAAGGGCTTTGTGGCCTTTAGAGATTAGACGGTAATATTTTCGCTGTCTGCCGTTTTCCGCCAAACGCCACCGCGCGGCTATCAGTTTCTTCTCTTCCAGCCGATACAGCACCGGATAAATGGTCCCCTCACCGAGCTGCAGAATTCCCTCCGCCCGCTCGTTCAGCTCTTTGACGATCGCATAGCCATAGCTTGGCCCGGACTCAAGAACAGCCAAAATCAGCGTCTCAACGTTGCCGTCAAGGGTCTGCTTGCTAAGTCGCGTCATGTTTCGTCTCCCTGACAAAACCCAAATGGGCATTCGGAGCCCGTTACTATGATATACTATATACTGAAAGGTTGAGTATACTATACAGTGTAAAGTATTGTTGTCAGGTTGTCAAGCAGGAAAATCATAATTATTTATATTTTTTTGTGCCCCTTTCAAAAAATCGCATTTTCAGGTATCATATAAGCGTAAAGTGTAGAGTGAAAAACGCAAAACCGCCGTTTTTAGGGTTTTGCATTTTTAGCTGTTTTTAGAGGCGGTTTTATGCCGGAATTTAGACGTTATCTTGTCAATATAGATTCTATCTCAACGCACCAGCTCTTTACGGACTGTTTGGTTGTTGGAGCGGGGATTGCGGGCCTTCGCGCAGCTATCGAGGCGGCAGAGCACTGCAATGTCATCGTCGTTTGTAAGGGTTCTCTGGAGGATAGTAATACATGGAAGGCCCAGGGCGGAATTGCTTCGGTTCTTGATAAGACAGATACATTTGAATCACACATATCCGATACGATGAAGACCGGAAGCGGTCTGAGCGACGAGGGGGTGGTCGACTTTGTCGTTCGACAGGGGCCAGAACTTGTCGAGCAGCTATTTCAATGGGGCACTGAGTTTGATCAAATCGACGGCCGAATAGCCACGACACTCGAAGGGGGACACTCACACCCGCGTATCGCTCACGCCCACGGCGATGAGACGGGACGGGGAATTGCAGAGGCGCTTATAAGAAAAGTCAGAGGAAATTCGAATATAAGGATAATCGAAAATTTTTTCAGTATAGATTTACTCACAAACGAGGACAACGAGTGCGTCGGGATAATCGGCCATGATAAGCACCGTCCATCCGGCGCAGGTCAGATAATCTGGGCTGCAAACACAATCCTGGCAACCGGAGGGGCCGGGCAGCTCTATCGCGAGACTACGAACCCGGAAGTGGCAACCGGCGACGGAATTGCTATGGCTTACAGGGCCGGAGCCGTATTGCGGGATTTGGAGTTTTTGCAGTTTCATCCGACAACGCTTTACATCGCAGGGGCCACGCGGGCTTTGGTTACCGAAACGCTTCGCGGCGAAGGAGCGGTCCTTCTGGACAACGGGGGCCGGCGTTTTATGAAGGATTATCACGAATCTGCTGAGCTTGCACCGCGTGACATTGTCAGCCGGGCCATCCTGGAACATATGCTCAAAACCAGCTCGACGCATGTCTTTCTTGATGTTCGTCATTTTGATAAGGAGCATTTTGCAAAACGCTTCCCCCATATTTTTGAGCTGTGTGAAAGTTTTGATATAGATATCAGCCGGGAGTTGATTCCCGTGCGGCCGAGCGCCCATTATATGATTGGCGGAGTAAAAACCGACATCTCGGGCAAAACAAGCATCGACAATCTTTATGCCTCTGGAGAGATAGCTTCGACGGGCCTGCATGGTGCGAACCGGCTCGGCAGCAACTCATTGCTCGAAGGGCTGGTGTTCGGAAAGACGGCCGGGCAGATTGCCTCTCAATGTACAGAAGCAGGTGTTGTTCATATCAAGCACCCGCTCATAAAATATCAAATCCCGCATTCGGACCGCACCCGCCTGGATACCGCTGATGTTACAAACTCGCTTCGGGCGTTAATGTGGAGAAATGTCGGAATCACACGAACGGCCCAGCCCCTCAGTGAGGCGCAGGAGATTATTACGTTCTGGCAGCGATATGTCATGGACAAAATCTTCGATGGGCCGGCGGGATGGGAGTGCCAGAATATGCTGACCGTGTCCGGGCTTATGGCCCGTGCTGCACAGATGCGCCGGGAGAGTCGAGGGGTGCACTTTAGAAGCGATTTCCCGGAAACCGACGACGAGCACTTCAAAAAACATATCGACATCACGCGTTGAAAGGTAGCAAATACGGCGAACTTTTGCTATAATCATTAGTAGTCAATAATCAGTAAAAAGAGTGGGTCGGGCGGTCGCCGGTTTGAAAGAGCCGGAGGAAAGTCCGAGCAGGACAGGGCACGGTGGTGGTTAACGGCCACCCGGGGCAACTCGCGGGAAAGTGCCACAGAAAATACACAGCCGATGGCCCCGATTCGTCGGGAAACAGGCAATGGTGAAATGGTGCGGTAAGAGCGCACCGCGGCGCCGGTGACGGTGCCGGCAGGGTAAACCCCACCGCCTGCAAGACCAAGCAGCCGGTATTCGGCCCGGATATTAACGGCAGGTAGGTCGCATCCCGGATATCGGGAGAGCCAGCTGGCAACAGTTGGTCAAGATTAATGGCCGCCGCCCGTCAGAAGTGACGGCGCACAGAACTCGGCTTACAGACCCGCTCTTATTTTTTTGGCACTAATTCTTGAAGGCAAACGGGTCGTCGTGCGTGCGTACGAATGAGTCCACCCGGATTTTTACATTTACAATGTCACCGGAGGCCCCCATCCAAATTGTGCCGGCACCGAGTGTGATGTGGTCAAAATCGAGACCTTCGACAGGATTCAGCTTTGTCGCCAGCACAGGCGATGATTCCAGCTTGTCCAGGACAGTCTTCATCGTTTGGTTGATAAGCATCCCGGAGGTACTTATATTCTTGTCTTCCGCCCCCACCTGGTCTATATCGCTGCGAACGTTGGCCAAAACCTTTTTGAGTATTGCGATTCGCTTTGCGTTGTCGTTAACATAGGGCTCATCGAACAGCTCAGGTCCCATGACCATTTCGCTGTCAAATTTAAGCCTTCGTTTGGGCTGGACCCAAAAACTTTTCGGCTTTTCATCTACCAAAAAGAAATACTTTCGTTTTGCAGTCGGGGCGTTCTCATCGAAGGCCGCCATGTTGAACCAAATCTCATGGCCCTTTTTCTTTTGACCTGACGAGGCGATAACGCTCTTGCTCTGGGTGAGCAGCTCATACTTCGGTTTGTAAATTGCAGCCAGCACATCCGCGGCCCTGCTCACCTTAAGTGTTGTATTCTCATAGCTCTCGGAGAGCTGCTCATCATAGGGAGGTTTCTCCGGCTTAAAGTAGTCTACAACCGCACAACCGCACAAACCAAAAACTAAAAAGCACAATACGAAATTGAACACTTTAAGTTTTAAGTTTTGGTTTTGCATTTACGTTCTCCGTTTTGAGGACGCAGAAAGAAACGTTTTGGGCCCTTTATACCTCTTTTGAGTCTATCCACTTCATCATTTTGCGCAATTTTCTGCCGATTGTTTCCAACTGGCAGTCATAGTCTTTATCGTACAGTTCCTTGAACGTCTTTAATCCGGATTGGTATTCGTTGACCCATTCTTTGGCGAATTTGCCGGATGTAACTTCCGATAGTATCTTCTTCATTTCCGCTTTTGTTTTCTCTGTGACAATCCTGGGCCCGCGGGTAAGGTCGCCATACTCGGCTGTATTAGAGATGCTGTATCTCATATAGCTCATTCCGCCCTGGTACATAAGGTCAACTATCAGCTTGACCTCGTGCATACACTCAAAATAGGCGATTTCAGGCTGATAACCCGCTTCCACCAGCGTTTCAAAGCCGGCTTTGATAAGTGCCGTCAGGCCCCCGCAGAGAACGCACTGCTCGCCGAAAAGGTCCGTTTCGGTCTCTTCTTTGTACGTCGTTTCGATAACGCCGGCCCTGGCGCCGCCGATACCGTTGGCCCAGGCAAGGGCGATTTGCTTGGCATCGCCGGTTGCATCCTGCTGGACGGCTATCAGGTTAGCCACGCCGCCGCCTTTTTCATACTCGCTGCGGACCAGATGTCCCGGCCCCTTCGGGGCAATCATCACAACGTTAACATCCTTAGGCGGCTCAATATACTTAAAATGAATATTGAAGCCGTGGCAGAAACCAAGCGTCTGGCCTGCTGCCAGGTTGGGCCCGATTTGGTCCTTGTACACTTTTGCCTGGATTTCGTCCGGCAGGGTTACAATAATCAAGGTTGCGCCGTCCATAGCGGTTTTTATATCGCCCGGCGTAAAGCCGTGTTCCTGTGCCGTTTTGAAGTTATCGGTGCCTTCCAGCTCAGCCACCGCCACTTCTATCCCGCTATCGCGAAGATTCAAACTGTGCGCATGGCCCTGGCTGCCGTAGCCGATAACCGCTACTTTTTTGCCCTTTAACGCATCTATCGGGGCATCTTTTTCGTAATACATTGTCGCTGCCATAGCTTCCATTCTCCTTTCTATATTCACATCTTCACATCTTATGAAGCCGAATGAGTATAGGCTTTAAACATCGGTTTTTGCCGCCCGCGGCATTGCGATGGTACCTGTCCTTGCGACGCTTTTAATGCCGTAAGGTTTACAGGCACTTATGAACGCCTCGATTTTGGCCTCGGGGCCGCTGACTTCGACCATAATAAACTTCGGCCCCAGGTCCACCACTTTTCCCTTGAACATTTCTATTAAGGACAGCATTTCGGGCCTTTTATCCGGCGGCGCCGCGACGCTGATAAGCATCAAATCACGGGCCACCACCGGCTCACCGGCAAAATCCTGCACCTTCACAACGGGAACAACCTTGGCCAACTGTTTTCGAACCTGTTCAACGACCCTGTCATCGCCGACAACAACAATCGTCATTCGGCTCAGCTTCGGGTCCTCGGTTCGGCCGACAACGAGCGAATCGATATTAAACGCCCGGGCCGCAAACATACCGGCAACCTGGGCCAGAACGCCCGGCTTGTTTTCAACTAATGCACTTATTATATGCTTCATTTTTCAAACCGCTTTCCAAGCTCAAATCAGATTAACCTTTCCAAAATATCAAGCCCGTCCATTTCACTCAGGCTTTTACCTGCAGCTACCATAGGCCACACATTTTCTTCTCTTTCGATTCTAAAGTCAACTACGCAGGGCCTCTTTTCCGCCAGCATTGCCTTAATTACCTTCGGAACGTCGGCTTTTTTATCACAGGTTTCTCCAACGGCACCCAGCGCACGTGCCACAGTGGCATAATCCGGATTGGAAAGGTAGCTTTTGGAATATCGCCTGCCATAAAAAAGCTCCTGCCATTGTCGGACCATTCCCATGTACCCGTTGTTCATAATGCAGACCTTTATTGGCAGGTTGTGTTCGACCGCCGTTGGAATCTCGGTCAACGTCATATTGAAGCTGTGGTCGCCGTCGATATCGATAACGGTCATGTCCGGCTTGGCTATCTGGGCGCCGATGGCCGCGGGAAGGCCGAAGCCCATCGTCCCCAAACCACCTGAACTGATAAGCTGCCTGGGCATGCTATAATGATAAAACTGGGCCGCCCACATCTGGTTTTGGCCAACGCCCGTAGTTATGATTGCACGGCCCTTCGTTTGACGACAAACCTCATCAATAACATACTGAGGTTTGATCTCAGATGAGTTTTTATCATAGCGAAGTGGAAACTTTTTCTTCCACTCGGCGATTTTGCTAAACCACCGTTTCCTTGGTTGGTGTTTTACTTCCTTAACCATTTCAGCGAGTATGTGTTTGGCATCGCCAACAACCGGGATATCCACGTGCACGTTCTTGGATATGCTGGATGGGTCGATATCGATATGGATTATCTTCGCATGAGGTGCGAAAGTATCGAGCTTCCCGGTGACCCTGTCGTCAAAGCGGGCCCCTACGGCAATCAGCAAATCACATTCCTGTACGGCAAAATTGGCGTATGCCGTTCCGTGCATCCCCAGCATATCCAGCGATTCGGGCCTGCTCTGGTCGTAACTTCCCAGCCCTAACAGTGTCGTTGTTACCGGCAGGTTCGCTTTTTGGGCCAATGCCCTTAATTCTTCGCTTGCGTTTGCGATGATAACACCGCCGCCGACATAAAGCACCGGCTGTTTGGAGTTGTTTATCGCTTCGGCAGCCATTGATATCTGCCTGGCGTGGCCCTTGGTACGGACCCGGTATCCCGGCAGATCAATCTTGTCGGGGCCGTCTGTACTGGTCTTGTTGACCTGAACGTCAACCGGTATATCGATAAGCACCGGCCCGGGCCGGCCGGTCGAGGCAATATGAAAGGCTTCCTTTATAAGCCGGGCAAGGTCTTTGACGTCCTTGACGATACAATTGTATTTCGTAACAGGCCGGGTAACGCCCGTGGTATCGGCTTCCTGGAATGCGTCGTTTCCTATCAGCTCCGTGCGCACCTGCCCTGTCATCGCAACTAACGGTATCGAGTCCATGTTCGCCGTCGCGAGGCCGGTGACAAGATTGCACGCGCCGGGCCCGCTGGTGGCCAGGACTACCCCGACCTTTCCGCTTGCACGGGCGTAAGCATCGGCCATATGGCAGGCCCCCTGCTCATGCCGCGGCAGTATAAAATTGATCGGCGCATCATATAGCTTGTCAAACAGCGGCAGCACCACACCGCCGGGATAGCCGAACATTGTGTCCACACCCAGTTCAATCAGGGTATCGACTATTATCTGGGCACCTGTCTTGAGAGAGGATTTGCCTTTGGAAGCTGTGGGACGAGCCGAAGAGGAAGGTTGTGATGTCATTTTGATATTCCTTTCCTGATAAACATTATAGGACCCCTGTTTGGCCTGAAATCCTAAAACAGGAACCAATCGTTATTCCAGTTGATTATGGCTTCGCCGGGTCGCTCCGAGGAGCCAATCGCTTTTACCCGAAAAGCGACCGAACAGCTCGAAGGTTAAAATCCGTGCCATAATTCCGTAACCACCCGCATTCGCGGATGTCTCAGGTCTGTATTTGCATGTTTTCATACAAATACAAAGACATTATACATCCCTTGTCAATGCCTTTCAACCATTTTTTCGGCTTTTTATCCGTGTTTACTCATTTTTTTTAGACTTTCTGCCATATATGGGATTATTGAGAGGCCCGCTTTTAGGCCGAAGCAATCTCCAAAAATAATCATTTGTCATTCATCCTTAATCATTTATAAGGCCGGCCACTCTCCTTGATACTGCTTTCTGAGGTTTTTCTCATTTTGAAAAATATTAGAAAAAAGCATCAACGTTATTCCCCTCAGGGGCGGCATAAATAATGAAAGGCGCCGAGTTATCGCCTTGGGATAATAACAGGCCATGATGTGTTCACCTCCTGATTCAAGCCGGACGAGTTTGTGAAAAATTTTAAGACCTCCATTCCCGGCCTAAAAACGCAGATATTGTTTTGAGAATCAGGTACTTTGCGCTTGTTTTGTATTTGCAAAAGGTCATACTAATAGAAGCTTTGAAAACGCACCATGCTTCCGGGGGAAAACTGAGTACGTAAAGAGA
>JAOUFU010000683.1 GCA_029858035.1 Phycisphaerae bacterium | reverse complement strand
GAGTGCAGCTAGAAAGCCTTCGAGTTCAACAATGCTGTAATCAACAGTTTTAACCTGGAAGTCGTCTGCGGTGGCGACTTTTTCAAGATGGCTTGCAATCACTGAAACCTTGGACTTGCCGAGATCATTTTTAGTTACGCCTACAGAGCGATCTCGATTTATTTTTTTAAATATATCGAAGTCAATTAGCGTAATTCGCTGGACCCCCATCATAGCGAGTGCTTCAGCAACAACACTCCCGACACTTCCAACTCCTACCACGACAACGTGAAGTCGCATTAATCGCGCTTGGGCTTCGTCGCCCCACGCAGATAAAGTTCGAGCGAAATCTTCTTTAAATTTTGGCCTCGGCATTAATTTGTCATAAAAAGTAGCGTTGAGAATATCTCCAACTGTACGGACTGATACTGCCCAAGTTGGATCAAACTTTCTAGAGGCTGTTTTATCCCACCGTCGGGCGCTCCACGCGCCATCCGTACCAACGGTCATGCCAATGAGTGGGAGCGATGTAACCGCGAACACTGAGCCAGCCATTTGTAGCTCTGCCTGAACATCATCGAAACTCATGCCCTGCCATCCAGGGGTTAGGTGGCTGTGTAGAAAAATGATTCCTGCGTCCTTTTCGGCGGCCATACGAAGAACACGTTCGAAATATTTGGGATTGAACGAAGCGTTGACATGCAAATTACGGTCGCCAGCCAGGGGGAGCACAATCTCAGTAATCAATCCAGTGTATCGAGTATGACCTTCGCTTGGTTTCCACAGAGCGAAACAAAGGTCCTCGTTGCCAGGATTTCTTAGTAGATGTTTTGTAAGCACGTCGTGCTTTTGCGTAGACAACGCTACACTAAATTTTTTCTTCATATGATTTTCGCAAACAGCGCACGGATATGTCTCATGTACGCTCTTACGCTCCTGTCAGTTTTTTCCCAGTTTGGAAACGGTCGGCTCCAATATTCCCATTGCGCCTCGCCCGCACTTTTTTGTTCATATTCTTTGGCCTCATGCACTCCGCCGACGGGATGAGGCTGACCCCCGTCGGGGAGAATGGGTAAAATTCGCGGGGATACTCGTGGCCCGGTGGGGGGACTTGCTTGCCAGTTTTCTTGAACTGTTAGACCAATTTTCACCTTTTGACCGGCAAACTTACCCACATCGGGGGTATAATCAAAGATGAGTCGTCCTTCATTAGGTCCTTCGACTGAAAGGCCCAAATCTTCGAGTCCTCTTTTAAATTCCGCGATGCCCATACTTGCTCCTTATGAAACAGGTGTGGGACCGTTTGATACCGCGACAAATTTGTCGCAATTTTCAATTTTGATTTCGGTATCGCCCTTGCCTTCAAAAGAGTCACCAGGACGACCTTTATAGATTTTGACAAGATAGTAGAGGGCGGGATCAAGGCCAGCGATATTTAAGATTTCATTAGCGGTGAGGGGGGATTTTTTTGTGAAAAAGGGTTCGGAGTCTACAAAGAACTCAATGGAATGATCGGGGTGCGTGTGATGGTCATGATGGTGGTGGTGATCATCTTTGCATCCGTGGCCATGGTGATGATCGTCTTTACAACCGTATGAGTGTTCATAATTGGCGTCTTTCATTTTATCCTCCTCGCGGAGACTTAATTGTCCCGCTGTAATTACATTACTGCACATATTCTGTGTGCTGTAAAATTTTTACTGCGGTTATTAGAAAAACCGGACCTTAAAATAACGCGTTACGCTATTCAGGATTCCTTGGTATTATTGTTCCTTCAATTTTGGAGATTGGGTCTTAAGCTTCTATATACGCAATAAGTTGGGTGATCTTTTCTTCGGTTAGGTTGCCTTGGCTAAGTTTAGAGAAAAGCGCCGGAAGTTTTTCTCTCGCACCGGCAGAAACATTCCGAAACAAGCTCTGAAACTGATAGGCTCCGCTATCCATAAAAGCCAATCCTAATAACTTACTATAATCGTCAGAACCCTTCTTGATTCCTAAAGCCTTGGCATATTCATCAATCTTCTGCTTTGACTGTGGCGGAGGTAAAACTCCTCTTTCAAGTTTAGAGATATTGCCGGAGTCATATTTATATATAGTGCAAAACTGTCTAATGCTTAGGTTACGCGCTTGCCGCTTCTCTTTAAAAAACTGACCGAAATCCATTCGTGCCTCCTAAAGCTCTAACCCCAGGCGGGGAAGTTGAACATACTCGTGCAGTAATTAAAATACAACGTCAAACAGGCTTCTAATTCGCTCTGTAAAGGTTTAAACGCCGCTGCACCTTGCGCTGTAATACCTTT
>JAOUFU010000145.1 GCA_029858035.1 Phycisphaerae bacterium | reverse complement strand
CGGAGCATCAAACTCGCAGCTGATACCATATGGTTTAGCAGGGGAAAACCCGAATCTTGAATAAAATTCAGGATAACCCAAAACGACGACAAAATCGTAGTCAAGACGGCGGCATTTGTCGAGAGCTATCTGCATCAACCGTGAACCGATTCCCTTTCGCTGATGCGAAGGCAGCACGACCATCGGACCCAGGCCAAGCGCTGCGAACTGCGTGTCTGCCTGCATGACGACAACTTCAGTGAAAAGAATATGGGCGATGATGTCCTCACCGTCGAGTGCGACCATCGATAGCACGATTGCATTTGCCTGGCGCAGTGCGTCGACCAGATTAGCCTCTTCACATGTACCGAAGCTTTGCTCATTAACACGTCGAATAGCAAGCTGGTCACCTGGTTCTTCCTGTCGAAATGTAATCATTGCTCACGAATCTTTGCGTTTAATACTTAATCCACATCAGGCACAGGCCTTCCGGTGGAGCGGTTGGGCCTGCGGCTGTTCTGTTTTTTGCTTCGAGTATTTCTTTTATTTTTTCGGGTTTCCATCTGCCCCTGCCGATTTCAACGAGGGTGCCGACGATATTTCGCACCATATTGTACAGAAACCTGTCGGCTTCAATGTCTATATGGATCCATTTGTCCTCTTCTGTTATCCGACATTGCATTACCGTTCGGACGGAGGTTTGGCGTTTGTCGGCGGCAGCGGCGAAGGATTTGAAATCATGCTTTCCGACGAGCATTTTTGCGGCTGCATCCATAGCGGCGGCATCCAGTTTGCCCGGCCGATGCCAGCAATTTCGGGTCTGAAGGACATTACGTTTTCTGCCGGTGAAAATTTTGTAGCGGTATAGTTTACTCCCGGCCGAACCTGAGGCATCGAAGGTCGGCTCCGCCTCGGAAACTTCGGTGACGACGATATCCCGCGGCAAGCGATGGTTGATTGCCTTGAGGAGATTCTCGGTAGGTATGCGTGAATCGAGAACAAAGTTTGCGACCTGGCCGAGTGCACTAACGCCGGCGTCGGTCCTGCTTGCACCGTTTACCTTGGTAAAAACGCCCGTAAGGTCACCGATTGCCTGTTGCAGCAAACCCTGGATGGTCCTTTTACCGGGCTGGTCCTGCCAGCCGCTGTAGTTTATGCCGTCGTAGGAGACCGTAAGTTTTATATTACGAGTGCCCATTAAGGGGCGATTATAGTAACTTTTCTGCGATTTGGACAGCGTTAAGGGCTGCGCCTTTTCGTAACTGGTCACCGGCTACCCAAATATTTATACCGTGATTATCGGGGATGGACTGATCCTGGCGGATTCGGCCGACAAATATGTCATCTTTGTCGGTGGCATCAATCGGCATCGGGAAACGATTGTTTTCGCGGTCATCAATCAGCGATACTCCCGGCGCGGTGCTTAGCAAATCCCTGGCCTGCTCGGGCGTAATCGGGTCGGTAAATTCAAGATTTATACTCTCGCAGTGGGTCCTCAATACGGGGACACGAATGCAGGTGCATGTAACCGCGATATCCGGACAGTCAAAAATCTTTCTCGTCTCTTTTATCATTTTAACCTCTTCGAGGTTATAACCATCGGCATCGAGGGCCGAGTTATGACTGAAAACATTAAACGCAATCTGGTAAGGGAAGGCCTCGCAGGTCGGTTTTTTTCCGTCGAGAATTTCCCGAGCTTGTTCTTTCAGCTCCAGCATCGCTTTCATTCCCGCCCCGCTGGCGGACTGGTAGGTGCTTATAACCATTCGTTTGACGGGATTTGCCTTATGCAAAGGCCAGACCGGCACGATGGCAATAATCGTCGAGCAATTCGGATTGGCGATGATGCCTTTATGTTCCTGAATTTTTTGCGGATTTATTTCCGGAACGACCAGCGGGACATCCGGGTTCATTCTAAAGGCCGAGGTGTTATCGACCACGACCGCACCGGCTTCGACTGCGGCGGGCGCAAACTCTTTGCTCCGCGCCGCACCGGCGCTGGACAGCACTATGTCAATCCGGTCAAAGCTTTTTTTAGTCAACTCTTCGACGATATATTCCCTGCCTTTGAACTCGATTTTCTTGCCGGCCGAACGGCTGCTTGCAAGCACCCTGAGAGAATCAAAGGGGAAATCACGCTGCTCCAGGATTTTCAGAAATTCCTGTCCAACAGCTCCGGTTATGCCTGCGATTGCCAAATTACAGCCCATATTTATATCTCCTGAGCTACCTTTCAAACATATAAGACTAATTTTACAGTAAGCTGCAGACTACGAACACATAAGTAAGGGCAGCCAACATTTCAGGACTGCCCAACGCACTTTTAAAGTCAAAACCAGCAAACAGTATAATAATGGTGCCGGGAAAACACAATAGAGTAAAAACCGAATCTCATAAACCACTATTTGAGGGCAAAAAACAGGCCAACAAGTTTCTTTCTGTTGGCCCGTTTCAATTCACCTAAAATAGTCACATCTCCCGGGCATTACTCATCGCCCAGTTTCAATACAATAAATCTTGTGTAACGTCCATCATTAACTAACAGCAGCACACTCTTATCTTTCCTGGCCTTTTGAATGGCCTCATCAAATTCCTTGGTGTTTTTCACAGGCTCGCGGTTCAGTTCCATAATCAGCATCCCGGCAGTAAGACCCTTCTTGTCAGCCTGAGAATTGGACTCAACACTGATGACGACAACACCACTGAGCCCTTCAAAGCCGAGTCTTTCAGCATACTCATCGGTGAGATTTTTAACAGTAAATCCCAATTTTTGGCTCGTTTCCGGTTCTGCACCCGGCATTTGGCCCTGGGACGGACGTTTTTCCAGTTCCGCTGTTAGGGTTTTTCGTTTTCCATCACGTAGTATGACTATTTTTACTTTTGTTCCTGGCCTCAGCATTGCGACACGATTAAGGAACTCATTGCCATTTTCAACCGGTTTGCCATCAAGGTCAACAATAACATCGTATCTTTTCAAGCCGGCTTTATCAGCGGCCGAGTCCCCGATAACCTCTGTTACGGCCACTCCTTTTGCGTCTTTGTCCAGGCCGAAGTTAGGAGCAGATTCAGGCGTTAATTCCTGGTAGCCGATACCAAGGTACCCTCTTTCCACTTCGCCCTTTTCGACAAGCCGCTGATAAACAAACTTTGCAATATTGATAGGGATAGCGAATCCAATCCCCATATATCCACCGCTCTGAGAGATGATAAAGGTGTTAATTCCAACAACCTTGCCGTCAAGATTAAGCAGCGGGCCGCCGGAATTGCCGGGATTTATTGCGGCATCGGTCTGGATATAATCTTCAAACGCGGCAAGACTGAAACCGGTTCTTCCTTTTGCACTTACGATACCGGCAGTTACGGTTTGGCTGAGATGGAAGGGATTGCCGATAGCAACGACCCATTCGCCAACCTCCAGTTTATCGGAGTCGGCCAATTCAAGATGGGTCAGGTCCTTTGTGTCGATTTTTATGACGGCGACATCCGTGTCCGGGTCTGTGCCGATAACCTTTGCCTCAACTTCAGGGTCTTCTCCCACCTGGACCAACACCTTTTCGGCCTCACCGACAAGATGATTGTTTGTTAATATATAGCCATCCTCAGAAACGATAAAGCCGGAGCCTTGTGCCGTCTGCTGGTATTTGCGCTGCTGGGGTGCTCGCTGTTGAGGGGAGCGCCAACGGAAGAAACGGTCGAAGATGTCATCTCCAAACGGGTCAAATTGCTCACCAAAAGGCCAGTCACGGAATGTCGGCTGGCTGTACGTGATGGTCTTTTCGGCCTTGATGCCGACTACTGCCGGCGAGGCCTCTTCGGCGATTTTGGCAAAAGCCTTGCTGACCTGACGCAGAGCATTTATACCGGCATCCTCGGCAAGGGCGGGTAGGGGGGCAAGAAAAATTAAAAATACGAACAAAACCGATATTATGCCATAATGCTTATAAGTCTTTTTCCGGTTGAAGCTTATAGTTTTCATTTTAACCTCCAAATCTTATATTTTTGAACAATAAAAGTAACTATCAAAATACAATATTCGAAAACAGTAAAAGGCAATTTTAGTACTTTTATACGATTTTATGGCCAAGAAGTTCACTTCGTCAACGGTTTTTGTGTCAAGGAAATTGAAAATAAGCAGCTAAAACTTAGATTATGCTTTGCACGCATTCCGGGAATCGACCTTAATATTCATGACAGAAAGGCCCCGGTGTGAAAAAATACCTCATAGTTTTACAAATTTCGTCTCAAACCTACGTATTTCATAAGGTTCCTGTGTACTCCCGAAAGGCGTCCCAAAGCGAAGTAAAAGGCGTTTTTCCCTGATGGATTGTAACTAATTGTGTAATAATGTGTATATATTTATATAATGGGCAGTTGGAAATTGAACGTTTCATCAATGCTTATTTTTGAGCAGGAAAGGGCTTAGTGTGAAAAAAACTCACATAGCTATTATCGCGGTTATTGTAACGGTGTTGTTTGTTTCTGTGATTGGGATGCAGGTCCTGATAAAAATCAGAGCTTTAAGCAAGGGCATTGTGGTCCGAATCGAACAAGCTCAGCGAGGTGAATTGATTGAGTTTGTCAGTGCTCCCGGCGAGATTGAACCCAAGACAAAGGTGGAGATAAGCGCAAAAGTTATGGCACGGATTGTAGCGTTGCCATACGAAGAAGGCGATGTCGTAACCTGTGGTAAACCGGATTCAAATCCGCCGGTGCCGGCATCTGTACTGGTGAGTTTGGATGCGAAGGATTTGGAAAGTCAGCTTCTTTCGGCCCAGGCGGGTCGCTCAGCGCAAGAGGCCCAAATCGAAGTCGACAAATCAAGGGTGGCCGGTCAGCAGGCGGGGCTTGTGGGCCTCGAGGCTTCGCTGAAACAGGCCGAACGGGACATGGAGCGCCAAAAAGGATTACTTAAGTCCCAGGATATCAGCCAGGCCACTTTCGACCAGACTCAGCTTAAGGTTGACGATCTCAAGGCACAATATGACGCTGCGAAGCACACACTGGAAGCGGCGAAGTTGAATTTGGTCGTGTTGAAACACAATCTCGAGGCAGCTGACGCAAGAATTACCCAGGCGCAAGAGGCCCTGAGCTACACGACTATCACCTCGCCCATAGACGGTGTGGTGACACGCCTTAATGCCGAAGTCGGTGAGCTTGTGATTACGGGAACAATGAATAATCCGGGGACGGTTATTATGGAGGTAGCAGACCTGTCCCAGATGCTGGTTGTGGCGCAGGTTGACGAGTCAGACGTCGGAAAAATGAAAGTCGGTCAAAAAGCAACAGTCCACGTGGACGCTTTTGTCGACCATAAATTTACGGGCTTAGTTGATTCGATTGCTTTGGCACATTCGATGACCTGGAGCAATACGAAATATTACAGAACAGAAATATTGCTTGAGAATACCGAAGAGAAGCTGTACTCAGGCCTGACGGCGCACGTGGATATTGAGACACGCAAACACAACGATATACTTAAGGTGCCGACTCAGGCGGTGCTGGGCCTCGAGGTTGACAAACTGCCTCTGGAGATTCGGGAGAATTCCTCTGAGGTCGATACCGCCAAGACTTATGCGACGGTAGTTTATCGTTACGTTGACGGCAAAGCGTTGGTAACACCGATTAAGATTGGGCAAAGTGACCTGACTCATACCATAATAAAGGAGGGTATCACGGCCGAAGACAAGATAGTAGTTGGTCCGTACACAGTGCTCGAAAAGCTTGTGCACAACCAGAAAATAAAAGATGAGCGAGAAGTAGAGTCAAAGAAGAAAAGGAAGAAAGCCGACAGGGTCAAAGCCGGGGCTGATGCGAACGAGTCAAAAGATGACGGAAAAGGCTGAAAAGCTGATAATTCGGCTTCAGGAGGTCACACGGATTTACAAAGTCGGTGTGGAACATATTCATGCGCTTGATGGAATCAACCTGGAGTTGGGCGAAAACGAGTACGTTGCGGTGATGGGTGCCTCCGGTTCTGGCAAAAGTACGCTGATGAATGTCTTAGGTTGTCTGGATAGGGCGACTTCAGGGTGCTATGAGCTGGACGGGCAGGACACAACGAAAATGAGCGATGCAACGTTGGCCCGCATTCGTAATGAGCGAATCGGATTTGTTTTCCAGTCCTTTGAGTTGCTTGGGCAATTAAGTGCGCTCAAGAATGTTGAGATGCCATTGATTTATTCACAAAATGGCTGGTGGTCCCGGCACATGCGTGCCAAAAACGTCCTTGAGCGAGTCGGGCTTGGAGATCGGATAAAACATAAGCCGAACCAGCTTTCAGGAGGCGAGAAACAACGCGTGGCCATCGCCCGTGCCCTTGTTTGCAATCCCAGCATCCTTCTGGCTGACGAGCCTACGGGTAATCTCGACAGCAAAACAAGCGAGGGCATCCTCGATCTGTTTGACCAGCTTTATCGCGAAGGCCAGACAATCATTATAGTAACGCATGAGGAACATGTTGCTCTTCACGCCAGACGAACAATTCACATGAGAGATGGGCGGATTTACAGTGACCTGCCAAGAGACCAGGACCCGGCATATAATACCACTATGCAAGAAGATGCGCGGGAGGAACCGGAATGAGAGCCATAATACGGATGCTCGCGGCTTTTTTGCGTCTTTTTTACCAGAGTGTTTATCTTGCGCTGGGGCAAATCTGGACCAACAAAACCAGGTCTATACTTACAACAATTGGCATCGTAATCGGAGTCGCTTCGGTAACCGCAGTTATTGCAGCTCTTACGGGGCTGAAAGCCAAAGTGCTAAACCAGGTTGAAAGCTTTGGCACTAACACCATATTTATTTTCCCCACTCAACCTGATAAAGGGCCAATGCGTCATGCATCCTGGTGGACTATCCGATTTTTGCCCGAACATTTTGATGATATTCTTGAACATTGTCCCTCAGTAGAGCGTTTCAGCCGGATAGCTGGAGTCGGACGATATACAGCTCATTACCGTGAAAAGTCGGCCGAAAATGTTGAAGTTATGGGTATCGAGCCGGCTTATCATGAGATCCAAAACCGACCGGTTTCGCTCGGCCGAAAAATTTCCGTTATTGATAATATGCAGGTACGTCCGGTGTGCCTGATTGACCCCAAGCTGCGTGATGAACTTCGTCTCGACCGCGATTGTATCGGCCAAACAATTCGGATAGGACATCATACCTTTCGCATCGTTGGTGTTATCGAACGCCAGCCCGAATTACAACTTGGGGAAAGTGGCCAGGAGCGCTATGAGGTGTTCATTCCGTTTAGGACGACCTTTAAAATGGGAAAGCCGTGGATCATGGCTTTTGCTGCAAGCAAGGGAACTGAAGTTACGGAAGAGGCCCAGGCGGAGATAAGCTTCTTCCTTCGGCGCACACGTAATATCAAGCCGGGTGAACCGGACACATTTCGAGTTGAATCGGTAAAAAGGTTTATGGATACATTCAATAGTATAGCGCTGATGGTCACACTTGTGGCAGGCGGTGTCGTGGGTATTTCTCTGCTGGTCGGGGGGGTTGGTATTATGAATATTATGTTGGTTTCAGTATCAGAACGAACCAGGGAAATCGGGCTTCGTAAAGCGGTTGGGGCCAAAAAATCCGCCATTCTAACTCAGTTCCTGATTGAAGCGGTGGTATTGTGTTTTATCGGAGGCCTTGTGGGCGTTGGGATTGGCCAGTGCCTGACGATGATAATATCGGGGATAAATCCCGTTCTTGACATGGTTTACATCCCGGCCTGGGCAATATTGCTTTCATTTAGTTTTGCGGGGTCCGTTGGTATCTTTTTTGGAATGTTCCCTGCAATCAAGGCCGCCAGGCTTGACCCTATTGAGGCACTTAGACATGAATAATAAATTATCAATTGCCATGTATTGGTTTGTGGTTTTTGTTGGATTAGGACTATTTCTATTGGCAGGCTGTGAACAGATGCCTGCCAGCGGAAAATTTTATGAAGTCAAGATTCCACCTAAAAAATTGCGGGATATTGAAACGCTCGAACTGCCCAGGGCCCAAGAAAGCGAGCGCCCGGATGTAAATGAAGTGGAAGCGCCGCCGGAAAAACTTGAGCTTACACTCGAGCAATGTCGGGCCCTGGCGATGGAAAACAACCTTGACCTTAAGGTGCAGCTTATCAGTCCTGCTATTGCCGCTGAGCGGGTCAGCGAGGAAGAAGCCCGGTTTGAGACGGCGTTTTTTTCCAACATAAATTATTCCAAAATCGATATGCCTGCGGTTTCATTTCTCGATGAAATTACAGGCTCACAGCGAGACTATGCCTCCACGGACCTTGGCGTTCAGGTTCCCTTGCGAACCGGTGGAACGGTGACGTTTGATTTGGCCGACAGGCGTACCAAGACAAATGCTGTAGATATAACTTTTAATCCTTACTACGGTTCGGGTCTTTCGGCTTCGATTAGTCAACCGCTGCTGCGAAATGGCGGCAACAGGACCAATACTTACGCCATCCGTATCGCCGAGTATGAA
This sequence comes from Phycisphaerae bacterium, assembly GCA_029858035.1. Lineage (GTDB taxonomy): Bacteria > Planctomycetota > Phycisphaerae > Sedimentisphaerales > Anaerobacaceae > CS2-K091. The sequence goes on along the minus strand of JAOUFU010000145.1, from coordinate 969 downwards.
CGCCACATAATCGACGCTCGAACGAAACTCGAAGTGATACGGATTATCGCTTCTTTAGACCGTGTGTACTGGCGACTTTATGCGGCCAGAAAAGAACTTGATGTGCGGAAAAAACAGTATGAGCTGGCTGAACTTCTGCTTGGCCAGGCTCAGCGTTTTGTCGAATCCGGAGAAAGAGCACAAATAGAGATTATCCGGGCCGAGGCCGGTGTGGCACAGCAGCTCGAAGCAATTATAATAGCTGAGAACAGTCTGCGTGACCGGCAGCGCGAGCTTAAGCGAATACTTAACAAAGCAGGGCTGGAAATGCAAACACCAACCGTGTTGATACCCGCTACCACGCCGGACCCAATCCGCTATGAACTGTCAAAGCCACATCTGGCAAGCGCTGCTATCGAAAATCGTATGGAGCTGCTCGAACTGGAGCTGCAAATCGCTGAGGATATCAGCACGATTGATTATATGCGCAACCAGACGCTTCCTCTGGTTACACTGGATTACACATACAATATCAGCGGCCTGGGCCAAACAAGGGACGATTCGTTTGATTTACTTTTCGATAAGAGGTTCGAGGACCATCGATTGGGCCTGCAGCTACTGATACCGTTGGGAAATGTGGCGGCCAAGAGCCGTTTGCACCAGGCGTTTTATCAGCGCAGGCTGCGACTGGCCACGCGCGCCAGTCGCAGGGCACTAATAGAAATCGAGGTGCTGAATGCCATCGACCAGCTTGAGGCAAACTGGCAGCGCATCCTGGCGAGCCGGCAAAATGCGATTCTGGCAGGTCGACTGTTCGAAGCCGAGAAGAGGCAGTTTGAACTCGGCCTGCGGACGTCGACAGATGTACTTGATGCACAAACCAAATTTGCCGATGCCCAAAGCTCTGAAATCCTGGCACTGGCGGAGTACCAAATAGCACTCGTTGATTTAGGCTATGCGACCGGCACCCTGCTTGGTGCCGCGAAGGTG